>JAFZWX010000001.1 GCA_017617145.1 Treponema sp.
AATTTGGATGACGGCTATTTAGAAACTGTGGTTTCTCTTCTAAATAACCGTCCTAGAAAATGTTTGGGGTTGAAGTCACCACATGAAGTCTATTGTTGCACTTGACTTTGCAATGTTCCAGTCTCCCCCTCGGCCGCACTTCGTTGCGTCCTACCCCTTCTAACGGGGCTCAATCGCCGCCCCGTAACGCCCGCTTATCATAATACACAAAGTCATTATCGCGACGCACTTCCGTGTATCCCAACTTCTGATAAAACGCATTTGTTCTGACATTCCAAATTGGAGTATCGAGCGTAAAGATTTTAATTTCCTGGAACTGTTCTTCAATCTGTTGCATCATAAAAATGCCATAACCCTTGCGGAAATATTCCGGCGCAACAAAGATTCTTCCAATGTTCATTTCATCATCTTTTGTAAAAAGAATTGCACCACCGACAGTCTTGTAATCGTCCATCAACTTATAAAGGCAGCCCATTCGTGCCATTTTTGTGTGATATGGAAGCGAATTATATCCCGGGGGACCACCAGCACCTGTTCCTCCAACTTCAACATCAGAATCAAACGCGTGCTTGGAAATAGCAACAAGAGAAACAGCATCCGCAGTACTGGCTTTCAAAAATTGTAAACTCATAAAAACTCCTGTTTGAGAAATACGATTCTTCTAATAGGCGAACTTATAAAATTATACTATATTTACAGAGAAAAACGGAGAAAAAAATGCGCAGCCGAAGTGTAGTTTTTGTAATCCGAAATAAAAAGATTCTTGTAGAGAGGCTGAACTATTCGAGCGAGGAAAAATATGGAACTTTGGGACGCTTATAATTCAAACTATGAAAAAATTGAAGGAATGACGCTTGTTCGCGATAAAGAGATTCCGGAAGGTGTTTATCATCTGGTTTGTGAAGTGCTGGTGCGGCATGTGGACGGAACTTATCTTTTGATGAAGCGTGACCCGACCAAGCCGCTTTACCCGAATATGTGGGAAGCCACTGCGGGCGGCTCTGCTTTGCAGGGGGAAACTGCAGAACAAGGCGCAATGCGGGAGCTGCGCGAAGAAACAGGAATTGTTGCTAATAAGCTTGAATTTCTGGAAAAGACTCTTGCTCAGACCTGCTGGCATGTAAAATTTTTGTGCGTAACTGACTGCGATAAAAACTCTATCAAGCTGCAAAAGGGCGAAACCTGCGACTACAAATGGGTAACTGCAGAAGAAGCTCTTGCAATGAATGATTCGGAACTGGTTGGCTGGCATATGAGGAAATTTATTCAGTAAATGTGTAAAAAACGCATATAACTAAACTCGGTATATAAATGGCGGGAGGCTTGAGATAAAATCTCATTAGACAATATGAAGTACAGAAACGCGCAGGACATTTTTCCAGAAACTCTTTTGAAGCAGATTCAACGATATGTTTCGGGGGAGACTATTTATATTCCGGCCGGAAGCGGGAAAAAATCCTGGGGCGAAACTTCGGGTTATCAGCAGTTTATCCGTGAGCGAAACAGTGCAATAAAGGCGGATTTTGCGGCGGGAAAAACGATTGATGACCTGATGGAAAAATATTGTCTTTCTTATGATTCGATAAAACGAATTGTTTACAGTAAGAAGGAGATTTCTATGTTAAAGTACAGTGCAACTTTGGAATCGGCAAAAGCTTATGCCGAGGTAGAAAAACTTGACGCCTGGATTCATCTTTATTTGAATGAAGAAGGCCGCAATATTCCATTTTCTGACGGTTTGAAAAAGTTCGACAGATATTATTTCAGTCCTGCGTTTGTGCCGATTAATCTTTTTAAAAGATGCTCAGGCCCTGAGCCGGAAATGAAATACCGCGTGGATCCGGGCTGGTGGGAGCATAAGCTTGGCGAACTGAAAAAGACGATTGAAGCAACACCGGATTTTGTTGAAAAGTGTGCGCCGATGTTTGTTGAATATACTGGCGGCGAATTTGTTCTGAATGACGGAAACCATCGTCTGCAAGCCTACAAGGATCTTGGTATTGAAAAAGCCTGGGTAATTTTCTGGATCACCGAGGAAGAAGAATATCAGGATTTTATGAAAAAGTACGGCGAGCTTGTGAAAGATTGTGTGGTGATAAGGAAGTAAAATATGAACTTGTCCCTTCCACAAAAAATCAAACACCTCGTTTCAGAAAAAAACTTCACTTCAGATGACATTGGAAAATCAAATGCAAAGGTTTTGATGTTTGATGACTGCGTGCTTAAGATTGAACCGCGTTCTGCCAGCAATGAAAAATCTATAGAGGTTCTGCGATGGCTGCAGGGGAAGCTTCCGGTTCCAAAAATACTTGCCTATGAAATTGACGAAGCCGCAGGCCTTCAGTACCTTCTTATGAGCAAAGTCCCGGGCATTATGAGCTGCGATGAATATTACATGGAACGCCCGGCCGTACTGATGAAGCATCTGGCTGAAGCACTCAAGCTTTTGTGGAGAGTGGACATTTCTGACTGCCCCCGCATCATAACCTTTGATGACGAACTTAAACAAGCCCGATACCGTGTTGAAAATAATCTTGTGGATGTAGAAGATGCCGAGCCGGAAACTTATGGCCCGGACGGTTTTAAAGATCCTATGGAACTACTTGAATGGTTGGAAGCAAACCGCCCAACCTTTGAGCCTGTGCTTTCTCACGGTGATTTCTGCCTCCCGAATATTTTTATAGACGGCGACAAGCTTGGCGGTTTTATAGACCTTGGCGATACAGGAGTTGGCGACAAATGGTGCGACATTGCGCTCTGCTACCGAAGCCTGAAACACAATGCCGATGGTACCTGGGGCAAAAAGGTTTATCCAGATTTTAAACCTGAGTTATTGTTTGATGCCTTGGGCCTGGAACCCGACTGGGAAAAAATCCGATATTATATTTTGCTGGATGAGTTGTTTTAAGTAGAATCTGTTTTACCTATATAAATCTTCAAGTTTATAAAGAATCAAGTATTTCTTGTGGGATTCATCAATTTTTTTATATCCGGATTTAGAGAAGAATCCATATTTGCTGCAAATTAGACCTGTATTTTTTACCTGTTGAATTTCGTTCCAGATAAGGTTTGTGTCTAATTTACTTTCACGGAATTTTGCTTCATAGAAGATATAGGATTTCTCGTTTTCAGTGACCACATCAAACTCGCCGTTTTTGTGATTTACCGGATCGTCATACCAGTACTTTCCAATTTTTTCGAAAGAATCAGTTAATTCTCCTGAACGATTTTTACGGATTAAAAACTGTTTGCAGACCTGTTCAAAAGCTTCAGGTACATAATGTTTTTCAAAGTCTTCTTCAATAAATTTATCATAAAAAACTTCTGAATCCATTACGGCAAGTCTTGAAAGATTCCTGTAAATGTATTTGAAATAAAACAAAGTCAGCTGGTCCGAAATATAATAGCCGGCTTTTTTCTTATTATTTTCATCATTAATTGGAGATTCTTTTACAACAATATCCATATTAATTAATTTTTCAAGAACATCTGCAAGCGTTGGCGAACTTGAAACTTGTGATTGGGAAAGAATATCTGAAAATCGAACGAATCCTTTTGCCAGAGCTTCAAAGACCTCATAGGCATTTTGCATTTTAGAAATTTCTGATTTCAAGTGCATCTGAACTTCATTTTCAAAACGGCTTCCTGGGCTTGCAATTAAATCAATTATATTCTGTTTAACGGTCTTTGATGAATCTATACGCCTGTTGTAATAAGGAATTCCGCCAAAAACAGAATATAAACGCACCTTATCTTCATTACTAAAATCTTTATAGAAGAATGCGGATTCATAATAATCCATAGCTTTAAGATTCATGACTAAATCGAAGCGTCCAAAAAGAGGATTTTTTTCTGAAAGCAAAGACTTCATGGTTTCTACATAAGAGCCACATAGAATCAGCTTTAATTTAGAAGAAGATTTATTATTGTCGATAAAAGACTGAATTATGCTATCTAATCCCTCTACTACTTTCCGGATATAAGGATATTCGTCAATTACAACAATTAATTCTTTTTCTTTAGCTTGTTTATAGAGAAATGCGAGAGTCGATTCAAAGGTGTCAAAGGCTAATGGTGGCAGACCAAAAGTTTCTGCAATTATTTCGGAAAAAGATTTAACATTATTTACTTCAGAAGTTTCTTTGCATTCATAATATATAGAAGTTGTTTTTGTTGCCTTCAGACAATGCTTAATCAGTTCCGTTTTACCAACACGGCGACGACCATAAATAAGGGCGGCTACATCTTTGTCTGAATTAAAAAACTTTGAGATTGCTTTGATATTTTCTTTTCTTCCAAAAAAAGGCTCGTCAATTGACATACAAACCTCCTTTACTCGACTTCAATCGACTCGGTTTTATCCGAGTAATATAATAATAGTAAAAGGTAGATTAGTCAAGAAGGTTAAGCATGACAAACAAAAATTACCACTTGAACAAGCCCCACACTTGTGATAGTGTTTAATCATACTAATTTCAAGGAGGTTGAGAAAGATTTATGATTGATTCGAGTTTTATTAATTCTTTGACCTCCGCTGTTATTGCATAATGTAAGGCGTTGTGCCTGTCCCACATTTTTGCCTGAAAGCGGAGTTGTATTGGATAAAGAGATCCCGAAACCAGTTCGGGATGACGGTCTTTATTAACTCTTGCATTTAGGAAAATCAAATTGAAAACAGAAAATATTATTACTGCGCGCGTATCTTGCGTGCAGAAAAATCAGTTTACACTTTTGCCGTGCGCTGAAGATAAAGCTGTAAACACTGACACTGAGCTTCTCGGAAAACTCAAAGGAAAATTTTACAATCTGGGACTGGAGCCGCCTGTAGTTGGTGACTATGTAAAAGTAATTACTAATGAATATGGAGATGCGCTGATAGACGAAGTGCTTCCACGCGAAACTGTATTCAAACGCCCTAACCGTAGCGGTCACTCAGAAGGCTTTGTAAAAAATCTTTTGGAAGAAACTATTGTTGCAAACTTTGATTACGTTTTTATCGTAACTTCACTGAATCAGAATTACAACGAAAACAGAATTGCACGATTTGTTTCTATTACGCTGAACACCGGAGCAAAGCCTGTTGTAATTTTGTCTAAGGCAGATCTTTGCGATGATGTAGAGCTCAAAGTAGAAATTACAAAAGCAATCTGCGACAAAGCCGATGTGATTGCTATCAGTTCCTTGACTGGTTATGGTATTGAAAACCTGCAGCCGTATTTGCAAAAGGATAAAACAATTGCGCTGGTTGGTTCTTCTGGTGTTGGAAAATCAACTTTGCTCAACACACTGAACGGCGGTGACCTTATGAAGGTAAATCATATCCGCGATTCAGATGGCAAGGGACGGCATACTACAACCTACCGACAGTTAGTTAAACTTGAATGCGGCGTGTGGATTATGGACACTCCGGGTCTGCGCGAAATTGGAGTGCTTGACATGGAAGAAGGAATAGACGAAACTTTTTCTGATGTAGTTAGTCTTTTTGACAAGTGCAAGTTCAACGACTGCTCTCATACAAATGAGCCTGGTTGTGCAGTTCTTGCGGCCCTGGAAGACGGCACTCTGAGTGAAGAACGCTGGAACACCTACCTTCAACTTCATCACGAAAACGAATGGGGCAAAGCCAAAATGATGCAAATTGCAAAGTTTACGCGGGAGTATCAGAAGAATCGATATCAAGGGTGGGATTTATAGGAGAGATATGACAACAAAAAAAATCAGATTCCTGGAAGAAATTGCCTCCAACGGGCATGTTGCTTTAAACATCATGCAGTATGATGGCTGGATTATGCGCTTTTCGAACGGCTACACCGGTCGTGCGAATTCAATAAGCGTTTTATATCCTTCAACTATTCCTGTAGAAGAAAAAATTTCTTATTGTGAAAAATGCTATGAAAAACAAGGACTGCCGGCAAATTTTAAACTGACAGAAAAGGACCAGGAATTATCAGATTTATTGGCACAACGCGGATATCAGATTGTGACTCCTACAGATTTAATGGTGCTGGAAAATCTTGAAGCTTTTGAAGATGAAAAATTCTGCAGCTGTGGATTTTTCAAAACCCCAGAAGAATGGCTTCCATATTATTTTGAATTTGAAAATATCACAGATAAAGCAGATCAGGATACTTTCAAAAAAATGCTTTCAAAAGTTATGGTCGATACAATCTATTTGTTTATTTTCCATGAATGCGAAATAGTTGCATGTGCTTCCGCTGCCATTGAACACGGTTACGCTCTTATTCAGAATGTAATTGTAAAATCAGATATGCGTGGGCTGGGCCTTGGAGAAAAACTTTGCAGAATGCTTCTTACAAAGGCAAAACAACAAGGTGCCAAACATGCATATCTTCAAGTAGTTCAGACTAATGAGATTGCAAAAAGGTTGTACGAAAAACTTGGTTTTAA
>JAFZWX010000116.1 GCA_017617145.1 Treponema sp.
AGTAGAAAACATTACAGTATCAATCCAGCTTTCAGGGGAGGTTGCAGACTAATGGAAAATCAGAATAATCAAATAAAGAAAATCCCGCTAACCTGTATTATCTGCCCTATGGGTTGTTCAATGGAAGTTGAAATTGAAGAAAGCCCCGACGGACAGAAAAAGGTTCTTAGTGTAAAAGACAACGGCTGTAAACGCGGCGAACAATATGCAAGCAAAGAATTACAAAACCCTACCCGCACGCTAACCTCTACAATAAAAGTTGATGGCGGTGTACTTCCGGTAGTACCTGTAAAAACAGCAGGAGAGGTTCCAAAAAACATGCTGCTACAGTGCATGGAAGTAGTACGTCGTGCCAGTTGCAAAGCCCCAGTAAAACGTGGTGACATTCTGCTTTACGATATTCTTGGAACTGGCATTAATGTAATTGCCTGCGCAGATGTGGAGAAGTTATGAAAAAAACAAAAGTTTCGATAGTTTTAAACAGTTTGATTTTTTTACTCGTTGCCTTTGCCACAACCTGCATGATTTTTGGCATTAATATTATGAGCCGGACAGAAGAGGTACGGGCTTTTACGGCAGCTAATCTTTCGGCCTTTAAGTATTATACTGTTGATTCAAATTTCTTTGGTGCGCTTGTTGCACTTGTTTATATTTGTTTTGAAATTGCACTTGTCAAAGGAAAAATTGCGCGGCTGCCTAAAATCCTTCATTTGCTGCGTCTTGCGGCTGCTACAGGACTTACGCTAACTATGCTGGTAACAGCCTGCTTTTTAATTCCGCAGTTTGGTGAACACTGGTACATTCTTTACATTGACAACAACTTTTTCTTTCACCTTACTGTTCCGCTGCTTTCAATTATCACCTTTATATTTTTTGAAGGCGATACCGGCATTTCACTAAAAGATTCCCTTTTTGGAATAATCACCATGGCCACCTACGCCGTCTTCTACACCATAAATGTTTTCGCTCACTTAGGAAACGGTCACCCTCTCAAAGATTACGACTGGTACGGCTTCCTAGGCGGCAAAATTACAAATGCAGTAATCGCTATTCCTGCCATGCTTCTAATCACCTGGGGGATCTCGCTCGGGCTCTGGATAGGCAATAGAAAGATAAATAACAAAAAAAACTGAAGTGATATTAAAAACTCGCGGAAGGCGGATTGTTTTCCATGCAAGCGTCGCCGTAGTTTGCAGATGTACCTTAGCGGGAGCAGATTTGTTTTCTACCTGTTTTCATTTCGCCTGGGAGCGAGTTTTTATACTTGAATGCATTTCTTTTTATGATATAATATCTTTCTATGGAAGTATTCTTAGGCATACCCGCCGCAGACGGAATTGGCATTGGCACCGCTTTTGTTATTCCCGACCCGGTAAAGCGCGCAATTACTCAGCATCACATTAAGATTGACCAGTTGAATGACGGCTGGAGTCGGTTTGAATATGCTTCTCAGAATGTAATTTTTGAGCTTAACAGCTATCTTGACTCTCTTTCGCGAACCGATCCAAAAGATAAAATCCAGCGCGAGGTTTTTGAAACATATATTCTTATGCTCGAAGACCCGGTATTCCTAAAAGAAACACGCGAGTTTTACGAAAAAGAGCTTTTTAATATTGAATATTCCCTGAATTTTAAAGCCGAAGAATATGCCCAGCGACTACGACAATCCGGAAACGAATATCTTTCGGAACGTGCCCAGGATATTACCGATGTTTTTGGCCGCGTTCTTGATGAAATGCTTGATATTCATCCGTTTGACATAAACAGTGTACCGGACGGTGCCGTTATTTTTGCAAATGCTTTAAGTTCTTCCGACACAATCATCCTTTCAAAACGAAAAATTGCGGGACTTGCTCTTCAAGAAGGCGGTGTTTCTTCGCACGTAGTAATTCTTGCCCGAAACTACGGCATTCCTACAATCACAGGCCTTGAAGATATTAACAAAAAGGTTCACAACGGCGAAACAGTTATTATAGACGGCTCTTCCGCTGAAGTTTTAGTAAGCCCAGACATTACAACAATAAACGAATACAAGGCAAAAATCCGCGAAGAATACCAGCACAAGCTTGAGCTTAAAAAATATCTGGACAAGCCTGCTGTTACTCAGGACGGAACTAAGTTCCAGCTTTTTGCAAATATTGGTACCCCAGAAGAAGCAGAAATTGCCAAGGCAGAAGGTGCAGACGGTATAGGACTTTTCAGAACAGAATTCCTTTACATGAGTCAGAACGGAGTTTCTTTAAATGCAGCCGCCCGTTCCTTTAGCGAACAGACTCAGTTTGAAGCTTACAAGCAGGTGCTCGAAATTATGGGCGATAAACCTGTAACAATCAGAACTCTGGATGCCGGTGGAGACAAGCTTATTAATGCCGTAGACATGCCGATGTTCGAAGAAAAAAATCCTCTGATGGGGCTACGTGCGATCCGTCTTAGCCTTGAATGCCCTAATGTATTTAAAACTCAGCTGCGTGCCCTTTACCGTGCAAGCGTTTACGGAAACCTTCGTATTATGCTTCCGTTAATTTCGAGCGTTGAACAGGTAAAAGAAGCACAGGCTCTTATAAAGCAGGTCAAGGATGAACTGACTGCAGAAAAAATTGATTTTAAGGCAGACACTCCTGTTGGAATTATGATTGAAACTGCCGCCGCTGCCCTTACAAGTGATTGTCTTGCAAAAATCAGTGACTTCTTCAGCCTTGGTACAAACGACCTTACACAATACACACTTGGCGTTGACCGCGAAAATCAGCATGTTGCAGGCCTTTACAACGAGTTTAATCTTGCAGTTCTGCGTCTTATTCAAACAACAATCACTGCAGCACAGGATGCAAATCTTCCTATTTCTGTTTGTGGTGAAATGGCAGGCCGCCCGGATAGTATTATGGTGCTTGCCGGTATGGGAATACGCAATTTGAGTATGAGCCCAAAAATGATTTCGAGTACAAAGGAATTGCTCAGCCGCTTTACGATTGACGAGTTCAAAGCAATTTCCGACAAC
>JAFZWX010000017.1 GCA_017617145.1 Treponema sp.
AAAAAAAGCGTTGACAAAATAGAATACTTATAAGATAATAGTTTATTATACAAGGCTACATCGAATTAGTATAAAAAAAGGAGCTTCAATATGAAGAAGACTTTGGGTTTAATTGCAGCTGCTATGCTGCTCGTTGGTGGCGTTGCTTTTGCTGAAGAAGCTATGCTCATCGATTTTACACAGTTGGATGCTGATTACGAACTTACTGACGCTGATGGTAATGTCGTATCAAAGCAGAATAAGCGTACAACTATGGATTACGCTGTTAGTGCAGGTTCAACATTCACTAAGCAACAGAAAGATCTTATGAGAACTTCATTGTCTCTTCCTGAATGGGAGATTACTTTGAATTCTTCTGCAAAGACAGTTCAGAGCTTAGCTGATTCACAGGTTGTTGCTGCACCAGTTAAGGAATCCGCTGATGTACCGTTCGCAGGACAGAACGTAATGGGTGTTCGCATTGTATTCCCTACATGGAACTCAAATGCAAATGCTAAGATCGTACCTCCTTTTGATATTCCTGCTTACGAACCACTTTCTACAGTTAGCGATGATGGAGAAAGAAAACAATTGAGTGAAGATGAAGATGCTTCTTCATTCAACGTTGCACAGAATCCTTCATTCGAAAAGACATTGTTCGAAGGTGGATTTGGTGTTGTAAAGAATGTTGGAACAATCAAATCTATCAAAGTTACAACAATGGGTATGAACTTCCCACACGGATTGTATGTACACCTTACAGACAATGATGGTGTAGATCGCCGCTACTTTATGGGATACCTTGGATTTGACGGATGGAAAGAACTTCGCTGGAACAATCCTCAGTATATTACTGAAATCCGTAACCGCGAAATTCGTGTTTATCCAATTTATCCAAGAGGAACTCCATTTGTTAAGTTCTCTGGATTTGAAATTACACGTGATGCTGCTCACATTGGTGGAGACTTCATCGGATATTTCAAAGACGTAAAGATTATTTACGACAAGGCAATTCTTACATCTGACCGCGACATTGCTGATGAAGACCTTTGGGGAATCATTGGTAAGAAAGAATCTGATCGTCAGGCTGCAGAAATGTCTAAGTTTGGTAACAAGCAGGTTAACCGCTACCTTGAGAAGTCTAAGTTAGCAACAGAAGAAGATTTCGTATCTAGTTTGTACGAAGATTCTGATTCTAACGCTCAGAGTAACGCTGGACAGGCTGCAGACGCAAAATAAGTAAGCTCTAAAATATAGAAAAAAAGCACTTCCATATGGGAGTGCTTTTTTTTTGCTTTATACAAATTTATAGTTTATAATAAATGTATGAAAAACAATTCCGGAATACCTTCAAAGGCAGAAATCAGAAAACTATACGAATCTTATGCAGAATATTTTGCCATTGTTATGGAAAACATTATTGATATTCTTCATGCCGAAGTAAAACTCAATGCTCAACCTACATATAAAAGCCGTGTAAAAAGTTTTAACAGTTATTATAAAAAAATATTGCGCTTAAAACCCGAAGAAACAAAAGATTCAGATTCACTTGTCTTGCTAACTGATATGATGGGAATCCGTATGATTTGTGCCTTTCTTGAAGACATGCAGCTTGGACTTGAGCAAATTAAAAAAATATTTGAAATTAAAGAAATTGAAGTAAAGGGTGCCGAAAAAAAATTCAGTGAGTTTGGTTATGAATCAATTCATGTTCTTATAAAAATTCCGGAAAGTTGTAAGCCAAAAATTGAACTTTTTAATGACTTAAAGCCGCTTGGTGATAATCTTGTATGCGAAATCCAAATCCGAACAATTTTGCAGGATGCATGGGCCGAAGTAGAGCATGAGCTTATTTATAAAACTGAGTTTAATCCGCTTGATACACCTTTGCGCCGTAAACTTGCCTCACTTAATGCCATGCTTACTCTGGCAGACATTACATTCCAGGAAATCCGCGATTACCAGAGCCGCATTCAAAAGGAGCTTGAAGAACGGCGTCACAGCTTTTACGATATTGCCGACAGTCTCATTGATGAAAAACCAAAAGAAGTTGAAAAGGACATAAATCGCTTTAATCCAAATATAAACGGTACAATAGACGAAATGCTTATAAATGCACTTCATCAGCATAATGCCGGAAATCTTGAAGAAGCGGTTGTGATATATTCAAAGATTCTTGAAGTTTTGTCTCCTAACGATAAAACAATTATTGCAGTAATCAGAAAACACAGGGGTATGGCATATTTTAGCATGAACAATTTTGATGCTGCGCTTCAGGATTTTGATATAAGCCTGCAATATGATCCAAAGGCTTTCAGAACTTATTATTACAAAGGAATTGTATGCGCTATTCAGAAAAACTATGAATGGGCTATTCAAAATTATTCAAAATCGCTTGAAATTAATGAGTTTCAGGCTCATACATATTTTCGCAGAGCCATGGCTTATTATGAAATTCAGGAATATGAAAAATCTATGAACGATTTGAATAATGCATTAAATCTTGGTATGCCGGTAGAAGATTGCAAGGTGCTTCAGGAAAAACTTACAAAGAAATTCGGATTGAGCATGTAAGACTATTGACCAAATAGTTTTATTCTGTTATATTCTAATAACAGTTTTTTACTGTATGTCTCCTTCGTCTAGTGGTTAGGACATCGGGTTTTCATCCCGACAACAGCAGTTCAATTCTGCTAGGAGATG
>JAFZWX010000117.1 GCA_017617145.1 Treponema sp.
ATTGGTAATAAAATGCCGGTGGCCATAGTGGAGAGGTAATACCCGTTCCCATTCCGAACACGGAAGTCAAGCTCTCTTACGTCGATGATACTGCTCTTCAGCGGGAAAGTAGAAAGCTGCCGGCTTTTTTTTGTCTTTTTTCTAGTACACGAAAATCCAATATTAACATTTGTATATATTACTTTCCCGCTGAAGAGCAGTTAATTTATTTTATAAAGACTCGCGGGATAAATCCCGCTCGGAGCCATTTTCAAGGTAAATCCTAAACAAATGCTGTTCGCATTTGTTTTTAACGGATTTCCTATTTTCGGCTAGTAGATAGCTGCCGGCTTTTTTCTTTTAACCACATAATTGCAATGATAGTAATTAACTTAGAAGTTACGGGTAGATTGATGTTTTATCTCTGAAAACCCGTAATATATTTATTGAAACAGATGAAAATTACGGGTGTATATTTAATATCCTGCAAAATACCCGTAAACACTGTGATCAAATAACTCAAAACTACGGGTAAATTCCACATTTCTTAAATAAAGCCCGTAAACATGATGGTGGAGTGTTTCAAAATTACGGGCATAACCAAGAAAACTTACAGAAAACACGTAAATCTGGTTAGATGAAGTTCTATTGTACAAAAAATCGCGGAGAAGCAGGCGTTGCGGGCGGCGTTTGAGCCCGCTGGGTGGGGTAGCGGAAAAGACCGGAGCGAACCGTAAGGTGAGTGAGGACTTTGCAGCTAGGGGCGGGGCTCCGCCCAACATTTTCATTGCGCCAACTCCTTTTGTGTGTTAAAATTATGTAATTATACAAAAAACATTTTGAGCAGGAGTTTATTCATGAAAAAAATCGTGATTAGAAAGAATATTGTTTTAACTGTATTGAGTGGTGCTGTTTTATGTTTGATGCTTGCGGCCTGTAAGAACTTTTTGAATGCCGGCAAGGTTAAAGAAGAAATTGAACATTCTATCTATGTAAATAATCACGAATGCCCGGTGGCTACTGTGGAAGAGCCTGCTTTTTCGGATTCGGGTGTTGCAAAAAATAAAGCCATTATTGTAAGCTTTTCAATGGCAGTTGATCCAGAAACTTTTTATAACAGTTATTCTATAGAAGATTCTTCGGGTAACAGCCTTATTTCAAATTTTATGGAACCTCAATGGTCAAATGAAAACAAGCTTGTAACAATTGCTGCAGATGAAAAAAATCTTATTGATATGCGCGGCAAAAAAACAATGGATATATACTTCAAGCTTTCAAAAGGCTGTCAGACTGCAGATAAGCTTCCAATCAAAACCGCAATAAACCACAAATACCGAATTAATGATGAACTTGATGAAACTCCACCAATTCTTTCTGTTGATTCTTTTGCAGAAAGACCTGAAATTTCTTTCCAAGGAAATATTATTTCTGAAGCACTAAAATTAAAAGAAGGTGCTGTAACCACAGAAAATGAAGAAACAATCATTAATACAAATCATATTAATTCGAAAATAAGTTTCTATATAGAAGGAAATGATTTTGGCGGTGGCGATGTTAATGGTCATATTATTTGTAAGCGTATAAAAGATGTAAACGGAAATGATGTTAGTGCAAAAGAAGCCGCTAAGAGTTTTATTGTAGATGGTTTTAAACAAGTACAAGGCTCTGACGAAAAAGGTGCAGAATATTTGCTTGATCTTTCTGGCAGCGAATATAAAGACGGATTATATGAAATAAAGGTTTATGTTCAGGATACAACAGGAACAGACAGTGAAGAGTGTCAGCTTTATTATGTAATTCGTGATACAACTTTTGAATATACAATTTCTTCCAGAATGTTCACTGTTTGTTCTCAGTATAGAAATGATCTTACTCCAGGATTTGATAATCCACCAAATTATGTTAAACGAGATTTAATAGACCCAAACGGCAATGACTACTATTATGATAGAACCGAGTGGATTGATCCAAATGATACTTCAAAAGTACGCTACGACTATCAATCAGAATCTGCAAAAATTGATGACCGTTGGTATTGGGGACCAGAAACCGCAGAAGATTTTGCAAACTATTATACTGATTACCTTAAAAAAATCCCAACAAAAGATATAATAAATGCAGACAATAACGTTGTTGCATTTCAAATGTTGGCTAATGATTTGTTTTACAAATCGAAATTAACAAATGAAGAATACAGAAATAACGAATTTCAATATAGTTATTATCTTTCTTGGGGAAAAAAGATTGGTGAATTGAATGAACCTGTACGAATTACAGGACGTTGGGATAGTGAAACAAATCTAATAGTTTACGATCTTCCTAAAGCTTTTGTTGATTATTATGATGTAAATAAAAATTCTGATATTATTCTTTGTGCCAATATTGCCGATGTTGCAGGAAACACAATTTCTTTAATAAACCTTTGTCCAAAAGATATTGAGTTTTATAGTTATAAAGTAGAAGATTCTACAAATGGCAAAAAGAAAGTAAAACTAAATTTTAATGAATCGGCAAAAATTGACTACTCTACATATTTTCCACTTCCAGATAAATCAATTGATATTCGATACAAAATATTTTACGCAAAACACGGACAGACAAATCTTAAAAGAAATACATCAATGCCTCTTGAAAGAGACTTGTGGTCGAATGAAACAGACAGCAGTTTAATAGATAACCTTGAACCAAATACTATATATGATGTTTATATTCAGCCAATATATAATTTTGATTCTAAAACAAATGGAATTTGGAATGGAAATGTATACGGACATTTAACAGAAGTTACAGTAAATACAGCATTAATTGGAGACGGAAATCTTCCAAAACCTGTTATTCAAAAAATCGAAAAAGAGAGCGCAGGCATTAATACAGGACTTTTTACAGTAACCGCTACAATAACTGAAGAATCGTACAATGCAATTAAACAATATGAAACAGATACCGGTAAAAAAGTAAAATATGTTCCTGCTTTTAATCCAATTAAAGAGTTTGATAAAGATAAAAACCTTGTTGACCGCAATTGGATTTTTTATGAATCTACCGAAATAAAAGCCGACAGAACTATTACATTTACTGTAAAAAATCCGTTAAGGGCTCCGTTTGCTAAGGGTGAAGCTTGGGCTATGCCTAAGGAAAATTGGGGAAATCCAAATGAGATGACTACTGCAGAAAAATGGGAAACATTATGGTGGGATGCCCCGGTAGTTGATGGAAATCCTTGGGGCGATTATACATATTTTCAGGCTGTAGAAGCTTGTAAAACTGTGTATCATTATCCTAATGTAGACTCAAAAATCAAAATTGTTGTAACAGATGACGCGAATAATTTTAACGAATCAGACGAATGGAATGAGCAGTTTTGCGAAGATGACGACAATATCCCTCCTAAAATGAGCCCTGATGTTTCAAGACATGACGGACGACTTTCGTATGATGGTCATTCTTTTGAATTTGAAAACTTAGTATTTGAAAATGAAGGCCATTTATGTGAATACTTTAATTATTATTATGAGCCTTATAATCCATCAATAGGCGATAACCTTCCAGAAGCAACTTCTGCAATTGAAAGTCTTCCTGGTGGAATAACTGCTTTTAATAGTTCTACCTGGTTTGATAATAACAGAGGTGCTGATTATAATTTGAATATAAATATTCCTGTATATGGACTTGAAGACGGGCAGTATATGTTTTATGCAAAGATTTCTGATACATATGGAAATTATATTTATGTTACTTTGGGTAAGGTTAATATTGGAACCTTTAAGAATAAGCTTAAAGTTGAATTAGTTCGTACCCCAGGTGAAGATGCTTCAAATCCAGAGGATGATCAACGACATTTCTTGTCTACATTAAAGCTTGAAAGTGATGAACTTAATTTTGAAAGAAATATGATAAATCTTCAGGAATTTGCAGACTATAAGGATGATTATACTGGAGAAGAAGTTGAAAAATGGGGTGACTTTTATGGTGGTTTAAATGCTCTTCAAGAATGTCTTGTTGAAAATGTTGATGGAAATACGATATTAAGAAATTATAATCCGGAGCAATGTCCTGATACTAATAAGACTCATCCTTTTAATGACAAGGATGTGTTCTTTATAGACGATTGGGATGATGAAAATCTTATTCAATATTCAAGCGGACATAATGGTTACCCTCAAGAACTTCCAAAAAGTTTGTATCATGGCCATTGGTTCAGACTCACCTTGCAAAGCTTTAATGAAAATTACATTATTCCAGGTGTTCGGGAAGATGGTGTAGATAAAATATATGGTCGTCCATATCATTACCATTATAATGCCGACAAAGATACATATGAATTATGGACTCGCGATGTATATGGTTATGTAGAAGGTGAAACTAAATATGATGTTTGTACAGAAGAAACCGTTTCTAATACAGTATACTTCTTTACTCCCGGGGAATGGTGGGATAATGGAGTATACAAAATAGATGATTTTAAAGATTTCAAAGCATCATTTTTCCCTTCGAGTGCTGCTGCCACAAGTAACTATCCGTTCTTAATAAATGTTATAGCAGCAGGCCGTGATTTAGGTTCTGATTCTGATGAATGGGAACGTCGCGGTAAATTAATAGCAACACACATTTATGATCCGAATTTTGGTGAACCGAATAAGGAAGATTATAGAGTTAAAATTGCAGATAGCGAAGGCAAAGAGCCTGGTGATGAAGGATATATTGATACTTATGAAGAAATTGACGATAGTGCAGGAAGATCTCCAGGTTCTGAAGGATATGTAACAACATATAAGTATGATGAAAAGAAATATCAATATGAGCTTTCTAAGTATCTAAACCGTAGACCTGATATAAAACCTTTCAGCAAAGAAGTAGCCCAGCAAGATATGGCATCTTCCAAAGAAAAAGGCTTTGTCTACTATGTAGCCGTAGTTCACTTTGCCGACGGTTCAAGTGCAGTTTCTGATACTTATACGATGTACGGATATTAGTATTTTAATAAAAAACTTGACGTCATGCCTTTTATACATTATATTTATGTATGGTAAGTCCTTGCCAATCAAGGCGGCAGGCAACTTGAGTGTCTGTTAGGCGTTTTAAAGCAGTGTGTCGAATCTGGAAGTGCGGTGTACTGCATAGTCTTCGATGGTTCTCCAAGCATGCCAGGAGCCAGATGTAGGTTGTTTTACAACTGAAAGAAAATGGAAATATAGGAAAGTCCTGCGATTGGCGCAGGGCTTTTTCTTTTGGGGAGATTAATGGGTGATATTCTAACAACAGCTAATGCCTATTCACAATTATTAGACGTAGAATATCAGATTATTCTTGGAAAGAAAAACAAAACAATAGAATTAACAATTGGATTTGAACAAGCAATTTTTTTTCATCTTGCAGGTTTACAATATCTTGAAGATATGCCTGATATATTAAGAAGCAGACGCGATATTCTTTTTAGTAAGATAATAGACGGAACTATTTCTGTTCAACAAATTGAATCTTCTGTTTTTTATAGTGTTATAAAAGAACGTATTGATTATCTTGCTTTTCTTGAATCAATAATAGACAGTAATAAAACAATATTTAAATATAATTCAAAATTAGAAGTTTTTTCTTCAATTGTTGCCGAATTTCTCTTGAAAAATGAAATTCAGGCAAGAAACATTTTTACCTTTCTTTCTCAAGACAAACAAAGTGGAAAATATTTTTGTCGTTCATTTTTTCCTCAAATAGACAAAGATTATTCTGAAGGTCAAACAACCTGGACACTTTTATATAAGAAAAAGATTTATAAATCAAAAAATCAAGAAACTGTATTGTATGATAAATTGAATAAATAAAAACTTTATTCCACAAAGTTCCAGCTATACTCAATTTCTTTGCGGGTGGTGCCGTTGGGTTTTACTCCGTAGGTGCCGGCGTGAGGGAGTGCTTCTTTTATGACTACGTTTTCAAAATAGATGGTGCCATTGTACATGCCGGACATTTGCATCTGGCCGTCCATGGTGCCGCTTGAGGTCATGTCGGCTTTGGTTATCATGTCGCCGTTGAAGAAAACTATGTTGTCGTCGCTGTAGTTCTGGTAGGTCATTGTGGCTAGACCGCCCATGCCTTTGACTTTGGCTTCGTATAAAAATTTGCCTGTTTTGTCGCCGGTTGTTTCTTCTTTTCCAAGTTTTTTAAGAGCGCTTTTTGCATTCATGATTGTCATTTTTGGATATGATTTTTTAATTGTATTATTGAAGAATACATAAAATGCTTCGTGAGTTAAGGCTCCCCAGCCAATTGCAACATTTGATATAAGAGATGGGGCTGCGGTTTGTAAATTATCCTTTCCAAATACTGCCTGGTAATAGTATTTGATGCCTGGCTGCATAGGTGTTGAATCGTATAAATCAAAATATTCTGAGTTTGGCTGCATTGAATCTAGTACAAGGGAGAAGGGGCCATTTGCACTTGTAGCGCGGTAGATTTTTACATAAAGCGTATGGTCTGCCGATTCTACAGTAACAGTAAGGCGTACAGGATAAATGCCGTTATCAGAAGGTTTTATGACTGCCTCTTCGTATTCGGTGTAATAAAGTTCCTGGCTTGCTTTGAGTTTAATGGAGTTTTGCGCATAAAGTGGCAGAGTCAGAACGAAAATTGTTAATAAAATCAGTTTCTTCATAAATCCATTACATTATAATCCCATTTTTTCACTACCGCAAATTCAAAATCAATGGTATAATTAATATATGACAAACAAAGCATTACTTTTTTTGATTATTCCGGCATGCCTTATTGGGGCCTGGCTTAGCGTGCATATTATTTTGTGGCTTTTTTGGATTGTTGTTAGTCTTACAATCAGTCTTAAAAAAGAATATGAAAAGCCTTCAAAGTTTTATAACTGGGCTTTTGTACTGTGGTATCGTTATATAATTCGCGTTGCCAGAATTAAGCTTTATGTTACAGGGCTTGAAAAAATACCTTTTGGGACAAGGTTCCTGCTTGTTTCTAATCACTGCTCAAAATTTGATAATTTTATTCAGTGTGCTGTTCTTAAACGAACTCAGATTGCTTATGTTTCAAAGCCTGAAAATTTTAAAATCCCTATTGGCCGCCATTTTATGCGACGTGGATTTTATATTCCTATTGTTCGCGGGAACCCAAAACAGGGCTTACAGGCAATTTTGCGCGGAATTGATTTAATAAAAAGCGACAAAGTTTCTGTTGGTATTTACCCGGAAGGAACTAGAAGTCAGGACGGACAGCTTCAGGAGTTTAAGCCAGGTGCTTTTAAAATTGCAGAAAAAGCAAAGTGTCCTGTTGTTGTTGTTTGCATGGGCGGAACTCAAAATATCAGCAAAAACTTTCCGTGGAAGCGTACTGTAGTTCATATGGATATTCTTGATGTTATTCAGCCAGAGGTTTGGGAGACAAAAGGAACTGTTGAAGTTTCGGAATATGCACATAATCTTATAGCTAAGAATCTTGGAATGATTGATGCGGCTTCGTAAGGATAATTTATGATTTATATTTTCTTAAATAAGCTTTCAAATAACGGAAAGGCGGCAGAGGCTCAAAGCCAGCTTGAGAAAATCTTTGCGGGCGAGCAGATAAAATTTATTGATATTACAGGCATTACAAATGCGGCCGATTCCTGCAAAATGCTTGAACCTGAAGACAAAATTGTTATTGCCGGAGGGGATGGAACCTTAAGCCGTTTTGCAAATGATATTTATGAGCTTCATCTTAAAAACGAAATTTATTTTTATACCTGCGGAAGCGGCAACGACTTTTTAAACGATATCCATGAGCGCTGCGAAATTAAAAATAATCTTGTTCCTATGAATGCGTTTTTGCAGTCTCTTCCTGTTGTAACTTTGAACGGCCGTCAGCATTATTTTATAAATGGAATTGGCTACGGAATTGACGGCTACTGCTGCGAAGAAGGGGACCGTGTACGGCGCAACTCCGACAAAAAAGTAAACTACACTGCAATTGCAATTAAGGGGCTTCTTGGAAAATTTAAGCCTCGCAATGCAACTGTAACTGTTGACGGTGAAACCCGCGAATATAAAAAGGTATGGCTTGCCCCTACAATGATCGGACGATTTTTTGGCGGCGGCATGATGATTACTCCGGACCAGGACAGACTTAATACAGAACATGTTGTTTCAAGTTGTGTTGTTCATGATTCTTCAAAACTTAAAACTCTTTTAATATTTCCAAAGATTTTTAAGGGAAAGCATGTTTCGCATACTGATATTGTAGATATAAAACTTTGTCACGAAGTTCGTGTTGAGTTTGATAAACCTTGCGCCCTGCAGATAGATGGTGAAACTTACCTTGATGTAAAGTATTACTCGGTTAGTTATCACTAGGAGTCAAAATGTTATTCATTTTTGATATGGGTGGAGTAGTAACCACAACTTTTTTTCATTCAGGTAAAAGCCGATTTTTTGAAAAACTTGGTGTAACTGCCGATGAGTTTAATAACTTTGCCGCAAAGGCAGATTTACACGCACTTGATGTTGGACAAATTTCTGTAAAACAATTCTGGAAAAATTATAATGAAATTATTGAACGTGAACGCCCGGAACTGCCACGCGCCGAAAATGATTTATTCAGGTTATATTTTCATCCAAAGTTAAACCAGGGTACTATTGATTTAATTCGTGACCTTCGTAAAAATCATCGTGTTGTTTGCGGCACCAACACAATTGACAGCCATTGGGAAAATCATTGCGAACGCGGGGATTATTCTTATTTTGACCAGACTTACGCTTCGAATAAAATTGGTGTGGCCAAACCTAATCAAGAATTCTGGCAGACAATTTTGATGGCAGAAGGGTATGAGCCAGGTGAAACTTTCTTTACAGATGACCGCCTTGATAATATAGAAGCCGCCAGCGCACTTGGAATAAACGCCGTTCAATTTACCACCGCAGAAGAATTGCGAAAAGCATGGGGAAAATATATAATATAAACATGTCAAACAAAATATATCCACGAGTATTTTTAAATAAAAACGAAGAAAAAGAAATTCAGCAGGGAATGCCCTGGGTTTTTGATAATGAAATTTCTTATATAAAGCACCGCAAAACTGAAAAAGAAGAATGGAAAAATGAAACGGTTGCTCAATGCACTGTACCAAACGGAGAAGCTGTTGAAGTTTTTTCTAAAGCCGGCGGATTTTTAGGAACAGGTATATTCAATAAAAACTCAAAAATTACTGTTCGTATAATTGGAACTGAACATGCTGACCTTATTTTTGCAGACACTTTTGCTTATTATGAAAAGAAAGTTCAGGATGCTTATGATTTACGCCAGATGTATTACAAAGCAGGGGACTCTTACCGCTTAATTTTTGGCGAGGCTGATTTAATCCCCGGACTTATCTGCGAACGCTTTTGTGATGAAAATGGCAAAGTGATTATTGTAATTCAATTTCTTTCCATGAGCTGCGATGTATTCAGAAAAGAAATTCTTGCTGCAATTAAACAAATCTGTAAACCCGATGCAATTTTTGAACGGTCTGATGGGGCTGTTAGAGAGAAGGAAGGATTAGCTGATGTTGTTGGGTGGGTTGATGATGATTTTAGCGATGGTAAAATCACAATTGTTGAAAATGGTGTAAAGCTTGGAGTTGATATTGTAAACGGGCAGAAGACAGGGTACTTTCTTGACCAGAAATTTAATCGTGCTGCTGCGGCTCAGTTTTGCAAAGGCAAACGCGTACTCGATACCTTTACTCATACAGGTGCCTTTGGTCTTAACGCATTCAAGGCAGGTGCGCGTGAAGTTATTTCTGTAGACATTTCACCAGAAGCAGTTGAAATGGTAAATCATAATATCAAGCTCAATAACGCAGAAAGTAAAATGAGCGCTGTTTGTGCAGATGTATTTGACCTTCTTAAACAGTACGAAGCAAACGGTGAAAAATTTGACGTTATAATTCTGGACCCCCCTGCCTTTACAAAATCGGCAAAAATGATTGAAAAGGCATATGGCGGCTACAAGGAAATAAACCTTCGTGCAATGCGTCTTTTGACTCCAGGAGGAATACTTATTACCTGTTCGTGTTCGTACTTTATGGAAACTAAAATGTTCTGCGATGTAATTATGCACGCTGCAATGGACAGTCATAAAAAAATCCAGATTCTTGAAAAACGCGGGGCAGGGTCAGACCATCCAGTCCTTTCCGGTTATCCAAAATCGGAATATTTAAAATGCGTGGTGTGCCGTGTCATCTAATTATAACTGCGTGATTGTGCTTGGTCCTACAGCTGTGGGAAAAACAAGCATTGGAGTTCAGATTGCTCACAAATTTAACGGTGAAATAATTTCGGCAGATTCACGTCAGACTTACCGTCATTTAGATATAGGTTCTGGTAAAGATCTTGCAGAATACACAGTGGACGGTACTCCTATTCCGTATCATCTCATAGACATAATAGATCTTCCTGCTGAATATACAGTTTATAACTATCAGCAGGATTTTTACCGTGCATTCAAGGATATTCAGAGTCGGGGAAAGCTTCCTGTTGTTGTTGGCGGAACAGGCATGTACATAGACGCAATTGTGCGAGACTACCAGCTTGTAAACCTTCCTGAAAATCCTGAACTTCATAAACAGCTTGAAGCTACGCCGCTTGAAGAACTTGCCGCTCGCCTTTTGGAACTTCAGCCAGATCTTCATACAAAAAATGATCTTCTGGAAAAAGACCGTGTAATAAAAGCACTTGAAATTATAGAAGCAAAAAAAGCAGGCTATGATACAACTAGTATTGAACGCCCGGAAATTAAACCATTTATAATCGGGACAACTCTTGAACGTCCTAAAGTGTGGGAAAATATTTCAATACGACTGCGCGAGCGCTTAGAAAACGGAATGCTTGAAGAAGTTCAATCAATTCACGACAACGGCATTTCATGGGAACGACTTGAAAAACTAGGACTTGAATACCGTTATTGTTCCTTATTTTTGAAAGGTGAGTTAAAAACAAAAGAACAGCTCTATGAAGAACTGTTCATTGCCATCCGCCAGTTTGCCAAAAGGCAGGAAACCTGGTTTCGGATGATGGAAAAAAAAGGTGTGGAAATCCATTGGCTTTCTAAAAATCAGGATAAGAAGGCCAGAATTGAAGAAGCGTTTAAGCTCCTACAGCAACTTTCTCTTTAATTTCTGTAAGATAGCCTGTGCGGATGCAGCTTTCAAAAAGTTCCTTGCTGATATAATCTGTTTTAATATCTTCATAACCGTCCATATCGCGGAAGATTTTTACAACAAATCCGTCTTCCATTTCGCGAACGATTGTCATGTAGTCTGATGTTTTTCCTATACTTTTAAGTGTGTAGCTTTTCATTTAAGTTCCTCCCTTTAAGAGATTCCCGTGTCAAGCACGGGAATGACATGTTTTGTTTCCCTTAATTTTATTTTCGGATATAATAAAAAATATGTTAGAAAAAAATGAAAATATTTTTTATTTTGATGCACATTTTCATTTGGCAGATTGCATAAGAGATTCCCGTGTCAAGCACGGGAATGACACAGAGTCGTACGGGAATGACACAACTTATGAATTGTCATTGTCGGGCTTGACCCGACAATCTGCGTGGTATGCATGTACGTGCAGCCATTCTAAGGAGGAGTGGGAGATAACAGAGGACCTTCGACCCCTTCGACCCCTTCGAAAGGCTCAGGGACCGCAGGGACCACAGAGACCGCATATTTATTTATCATACGGACTTCATCCACAGTCGGCAGGACATATAAATATTGAAGAAAACACAGCCTTTTTAGAGCAACTCTTACAGCAGAAAAAACTGAATGCAATAGGTGAAGCAGGCTTTGATTACTTTAATGATGAGTTCAAAAACAACGCCGCTACTCAAGAAAAAATGTTCAACCTCCAATTAGACCTTGCGTTGCAATATAATATCCCGATGATAATTCATTGCCGTAAAGCAAACGAAAAACTTTTTGAATACAGTCGTCAGTTAAAAAAAATCCCGGCAGTTCTTTTTCATTCATTTATGGGAATGCCAAACGAAGCTAAATCGCTTCTTGCCCGTGGAATAAATGGATATTTTAGTTTTGGAAAACAAGTCATGAACAACAATAAAAAAGTAATTTCCTGTGTGCGTGAACTTCCGGAATCAGTGCTTCTTACAGAGACAGATGCTCCATGGCAATTTCTTAAGGGTGAAACTCACACTAATCCTTCGGATATAAAAAAAATCTTTGAAGCCTTCTGTCAGATTCGCCAGACGAGTCCAGAACAGCTTCAGCAAACATTCCAAAATAATTTTTTCAATTTATTTTCTCTAAAACAGTAACAAAAAATCAAAATATTTGTTATATTATTATTATGGCAAATGATATTAACAAAAAATCACAGCGTTTTTCTATTTATGTATATATTGAATTAATTTCGGCAATCCTGTTTGCTCTCTTTTGTTTCAGTTATCATGCAGATATTTCACTAATCGCTCTTCCGGTAGCTCTTGCATATACAGCAATTACAGTTTATTTCTGCTTATTCAAGGTGCTCTTAAAAAAAGATGCAACACATATTCCTGTAATTCTCAGACTTACTCAATATCTTCCATTTGTATTCTTATTTTGTTTTGTAATCCGCAGGGCAGGAAAACTTGGTGTCCCGTACTGGTATGATGTTGTTACTGTGATTTTATGGTGTATTGTTTTTATTTTTT
Organism: Treponema sp.; assembly: GCA_017617145.1. The sequence continues at coordinate 12,661 of JAFZWX010000117.1, forward strand.
CTCTTGTACTCTCTTTCTGTATAAACGAAAAGAGAATTGTAAAAATTACACAAAACTGGAATGTTCCATTTAAGAAGAAACCAAAACTTCATGGTGTAAGATGGATTTTGTTCGAAATTGTAGACTGGATAGACGCTCTTGTTCAGGCAGTTTTTATGGTTTTGCTTGTTCAGATTTTCCTTCTCCAGCTTTATGTTATTCCGTCTGAATCGATGGTTCCAACATTTCTTGTAAAAGATCGTGTAGTTGTAACAAAGCTTAACTGTGGACCAAAGTTTCCGCTTACAGAACTTGGTCTGAATGATTTTGCAAATTATAAACGTGGTGATATTGTTGTAGTTCGAAATCCTCATTATAAAATTGACAGAAAATCAGAAATAAAAACTGTAACTTCGCAGCTTGTTTATATGCTCACATTTATGGCTGTAAACTTAAATACAGATGAAAACGGAAATATGAAATATGATCCGCTTGTAAAAAGAGTATGCGGAGTTCCGGGAGAGCAGCTTGTAATGCAGGATGGAACTCTTTATAAGCGCACAAAAGATAACGATATATTTACTCTTGTTGAAGAAGATGCAAAGTTTGCCTGCTGGGATTTGTCTTCATTGAACAGTACTATTGCAAAAAAAGTTGAAACATTTCCGCTTGCTTCTGTACAACCAAACCGAAACGGTTCAAATCTTCAGACAGTTGTGAAATCGGCATCTTCGAATTATCAGACAATGCTTGATTTTGAAGAAAAACGACGTAATTATGATCTAGACAGTGCAGCATTCCGTGCAAAAGAACTCGTTCGAACTGTGAATAGTCTTTCGTATAACTTAAATGGAAGCTTTACGGCTCCTGACTCATTAAATGAATATGATTTATTTATGGGAATGCCTTATGTTGATATGGCAAAGCAGATTATGAGTTCTTCTGATGCAATTGAATGGTTCAGTAATTTTATGACTTCCTGGATTGCTGCCAAAGATAATAATCGTGATATTTATTCCGAAAGCAATTTCCGCCTGAATGTTATGACAAAAATGTACTACGGTGAGCTTGTTGCACGATGTGTTCAGCTTTATAGAAGTAATTCTGCTGTTGATTCTTTTGCTGATGATTATGTTATTGCTGACTTACTTGAAGAAGTTCAGATTCTTGACTGGTATATTCGAGGACTCTTAGATTCACGCAACATGCCGGTTTTCCCTGCAAATAATTCAAACGGTGAAGCTCAGTATATTCCAGAAGATTCTTTCTTTATGATGGGAGACAATCGTTTTAATTCTCTTGATTTCCGTCATTCTGCAGACGAGTTTGAAGCAGCATTAACAAACGAGGATCCGCTTTCTGTAACATATATGTCACAGATGGATCCTCATTATGTAAATCAACGTCTGATTATTGGAAAGCCTACTTACCGATTCTCACCGGCAAGTAGAAGAGGGTTGGTACAACCAAGGTAGATTATCGGGTCAAGCCCGATAATGACACTGGTTTGTCATTGCCGGGCTTGACCCGGCAATCTATCTACCACAACACTGTTTGTATTTCTTTCCGCTTCCGCATGGACACGGGTCGTTACGTCCAACTTTAGGCATTGTGCGGCGTACTGTTGCATTTGCACTTTGTGTACGCTGCTGCATTGCACCACTTGCGGCTTGCCGTCTGGCAGTATCACCACTAAATGCAGACTGTGCAGTTCTTTCTGCTGTATTTGCCTGAACTGCAGCCCCAAACTGTTGTGCATCCTTGTGCTGGGCGTTCATGTTGTTGCTCTGTGCTTCGAGCATGCGGCGGCGGTGTTCTGCAGCTTCTGGTGAAAGCTGAATCTTTACTTTAAATACACGTGACATTACAGAGTTTCTGATAGAACTCATCATATCGTAGAAAATATTAAAACCGTCAATTTTATATTCTGTAAGAGGATTCTTTGAACCGTAAGAACGAAGACTTACAGCCTCACGCAAACCTTCAAGAGTTTCAAGCTGATCAAGCCACTTGCGGTCAATAATCTGAACATACTGATATCGGATGAACATATTAAGATTTTCTTTTCCTGCAAGGGATTCTTTTTCTGTAATATCATTCTGAAGCTCTGCAATAACTGCTTCACGAGTCATTCGTTCTGCAGGTAACTGAAGTCCAAAATTACTTCGGATTGCTTCATTTAGTTCTGCAAGAGGTGTGTTGTCGTTTTTGTTTTTCTTTGCAGTTGCTTCATACTCATCAAACAAATCATCAACTAAGTCTTTTGCATTGTTCATTACACGTTCAGAAAGATTAGAATCTGCCAAAAGTTCATCACGCTGCTCGTAAATTACAGAACGCTGCTCATTCAAAACATCATCATAATCAAGCAAATGCTTACGAATTTCAAAGTTACGATCTTCTACCTTTTTCTGTGCGTTTTCAATTCCCTTGTTAAGCCATGGATGGTCAATCGGTTCGCCTGGCTGCATACCAATGCGGCTCATCATAACCTTCATTTTTTCGCCACCGAACAGACGCATAAGGTCGTCATCCATAGAAATATAGAACTTAGAGCGTCCAGGGTCACCTTGTCGTCCAGAACGTCCGCGCAACTGATTATCAATACGACGAGATTCATGACGCTCAGAACCAATTACATAAAGTCCGCCAAGTGCTTTCACTTCTTCGTAATCTTTTTTCCAGTTTTCTTTTTCAATTTCAAGTGCTGCCTTGTATTGTTCTTCTGTGGCATTTGTTCCGGCTCGTTTTCTTGCACGGAATTCAGGGTTACCGCCAAGCTTAATATCGGTACCACGACCTGCCATGTTTGTAGCAATTGTAACTGCACCTTTTGCACCGGCTTCGGCAATAATCAAAGCTTCACGTGCATGGTTTTTAGCATTCAAAACTTCGTGGCGGATTCCTCTTTTTGTAAGAAGTGCATCAAGGATTTCTGATTTTTCAACAGAAACTGTACCAACAAGAACAGGCTGACCTCTGTCGTGTGCTGCTTTTATTTCTTTTGCAATTGCTTCCCATTTATCCTGCTCATTGAGATAAACTTCGTCGTTTTCGTCAACACGGGCTACAGGAAGGTTTGTTGGAATTGCAACTACATCAAGTCCGTAAATCTTATTAAATTCAACTGCTTCTGTTGCGGCAGTACCGGTCATACCCGAAAGCTTTTTATACATACGGAAGAAATTCTGGAAGGTAATAGTTGCCATTGTGCGGTTGCGCTGTGCAATTCGAATATGTTCCTTTGCTTCAATAGCCTGATGAAGTCCGTCTGAATAACGGCGTCCTTCCAGAACACGTCCTGTAAATTCATCAATAATCTGGACCTGACCATCTTTTACCATGTAGTCAACATCATTATGGAAAAGCAGGTGAGCGCGCAGGGCTTGTGTGAAGTAGTGTGTATATTCAAAGTTTTCTTCGTCTTCAAGGGCTCCGCGAATAAGATTATGCTTGTGAAGGATGTCGTTTATATGAAGCATACCCTTGTCTGTAAAAGAAACCCGCTTTGATTTTTCATCAAGAGTGTAGTCTCCTTCAATTGCTTCACGCTGTTCCGGAGTCATAAAGGTTTCATCCGGGTATTCACCGGTTTTAGGATCTTTAGCAACTTCTGTAAGTTCACCTACATATTTATCAACTTCGTGATATTTGTAAGTATCATCTTCGCCGGCACCGGAAATAATAAGTGGAGTTCGGGCTTCATCAATCAAAATAGAGTCAATTTCGTCGACAATACAGTAATTAAAGCCGCGCTGAACTTTGTTTTTAAGGTCAATCTGCATGTTGTCGCGCAGGTAGTCAAAACCAAGTTCGTTGTTTGTTCCGTAAGTAATATCGCAGTTATATGCGGCACGACGGGCATCGTTATCCATATTTGAAAGGATTGAACCAACTGTCATTCCAAGATATGCAAAAACAGGACGCATTGTGTCGGCATCACGTTCGGCAAGGTAGTCGTTTACTGTTACTACGTGAACGCCTTTTCCTGTAAGGGCATTAAGATAAGAAGGTGCTACTGCGACAAGGGTTTTACCTTCACCAGTTTTCATTTCGGTAATTTTACCCTGATGAAGATTTATGGCACCCATTATCTGAACATCAAAATATCGTTCGCCGCGAACACGTAAGGCTGCTTCACGTACAAGCGCAAAAGCTTCTGGTAATATATCATCAAGAGTTTTACCTTCGGCAAGCTCTTTTTTAAAACGTTCTGTCTGTTTTGGATATTCTTCTGCAGGAAGGGACTTTGCCCATTCTTCCTTGGCGTTAACTGCAGCTAAAATTGGTTTGAGTGCTTTTACATCGCGGTCATTCTGCGAACCAAAAATCGCAGTTAAGATTTTATCAATAATCATTGTGGATTCCTTTTAATACAAAATTTTATAATTGTTCTATTATATATAATATAATAAAAATTTACTACATTATGTTGAAAAAAATGAATTTATATAGAAAAAATCTTGTCTGCTCCCGTGGAAAATGTCAGTCGACTGAAGGCTGAGCTTGTTATCGTAAAAAATCTTGCGGTTTACTTCGTAAATCCTCAGATTTTTTTCTATGCCGCCGGCACAACTCAGAATCAGTCGCCTGCCATTTTTCACTCCGCAGCCAAGATTTTTTCAGAGGCTTTCTTTATATAATGACTATTTCTTAAAATCATTATATAATGATAACAATGAAAAAACGAAATTTATTATTAATATATATATCCGCAATATTATTGATAATCTCTTGTAGCCGGAACAACACAATACAATCAATCAGCGAAACGGAGCTTTTTAGTCTTGATTATGGGAATTTTGAAGAGCAGCTTAGTGTGGCTGATTTGAATGATGTTGGAAATATCCGTCTTGGTATTTCTATGCGTGATGGATTTTTTTATATTGTTGACGGATATTCAAAAAAAATAATGGAGCTTAACTCCTACGGTGACATACTTTCGCTTTTTTATAATGAAGAATCGAATACAAGCGAGCTTATTCAAAAAAATCCTGCAGTTGCAGAAAGCATTCACTGGGAAATTTCGTATCCTTTTGATTATCCGGGACAAATTGCACTTGATTCAAATAAATGTATTTATGTTGCCTGTACGATTCCGCGAAACCGACAGGAACAGGGAGAAGGTGGCATTCTTTATAGCCAGGCAGTTCTTCGTATTACTCGTGACGGTTCCAGTGTTGATTATATTGGTCAGCAGGGCCCTGGAGGAACTCCATTCCCATATATCAGAAAAATTTATACTACCGAAAAAGATGAGCTTGTTGTTGTAAGTAATTCTGCAGACGGTCTTATTGTTTACTGGTTTGGAACTGACGGATTTTTACGCTATATGATTCCAATCAGTACTAATAATACTCCTGTTATTGAAAGCACCAGTTCCGACACTGAAAATTATTTTACGCTTGAAAATGTAATTCCCGATCCAAATGAGTATCTTTTATATGTAAAGGTCGATTATTATTCTTCGTTTGTTGATGCAGATTCAAAAGTTCAGTCTGGTATTAATTATACACAAACTTTATTGTACCCGCTTGATTGCGATACAGGACTTTACGGTGAACCTGTTTCAATTCCGCCTTATGAGGAATCTATTATTGTAGACTACAGCAAGCTGACTTATAAAATTCCTTATGATTTTCTTGGTGTAACAAAAAATGGATGGAAATTCTTTATTATAAAAACTGATGAAGGATTTACAATCGAAATGATTCAAAACGAATCTCAGAAAATTCTGCACAGAAACTTTAATATTAATCATGCTGATAATCTTTTTTATGATATGACCTTGTCTTCTGATGGTATAATAACAGCGCTTTATATAGACAAAGAAAAAGCACGCGCTGTATGGTATAGAACCGATAGTCTTATTGATGCAATTTTGAAGAACTAGAAAGATTTATTTGAGTTGGCGGTACTGATGTTTGAAGATGTAGATGAAGGACATGCAGAAGGTGAACAGAAACTTGTTTTCCGCTACAACAGGGAAGAACGTTTAAAAAATGCACCTCAGATTGTCCGCGATGCCTACGAGGGTAAAATGAATCCTGTTCGAGGTTTTAAGGTACTTTGGGTAAATAAATCAAACCGCTATATTTTACTTTCTCTTGTTATCTTTATTGGTTTTGTGTGGGTTTTTACTGCAATAAGCGGTACAAGAAGTTATGCAAAAATAAATAATATTGCTTTTGAACTTAGTGCTTTTTCGTTTCAGGATGAAGTTTATGTTACTCTTAAAGTAAATGACAAAAAAGCAGACGAAAAAAGTGCGCCTGTAAAAGTTGATGCAGAAGTTTTTTTTATAAATAATGATAATCAGATTGTAGAAAAAAAAGAGCTTTCTTTAGTGTACCGCGACGGTGAAAAGACTTTAGCGACAAAAGCCAGTGATTATGATATAATCAGGGTAGATGCAATTATTGATGCAGCTAACAAAGAAAAAGAAGTTACTGTTGCAGTAAAGCATTAAAGTTGGGAGTGAATTGATGAGCCGTTCGGTTGCATGCATTGATTACAGAAATGGAAAAATACTTATTGCAAAAAGAATTGCACGCGGCGAAATGGGCGACAGATGGGAATTTCCTGGTGGTAAAATAGAAGAAGGCGAAGATTATACAACTGCCATAAAGCGCGAAATGCAGGAAGAGTTTGGTTGTGGCTGTGAAGTTTTTGAACAGCTTGCACAAGGAATTTTTGAACATAAAGGAAAAAATTGTTCTGTCGTTGCTTTTAGAGTTCAGCTTGAAAATGATGGTGTTTCTGAGCCGTTCAAGCTTACTGAGCATACTCAAACTGCGTGGGTTATACCTTCCCAAATCATAAAACTGCCGTTTGTAGATTCAGACTTAAAGATTTTTGAACAGATAAAAAAATCACTTGGTATTGCGGAGAAATAAATTGAAAAAGTTATGGGTTTGTATTTTACTGATTTTTTGCACACTTATAATATCATCCTGTAAAAAAAATAAGGAAGAAGTGATTGAATTTAATGAATCACATCCACTTTCGCTTGCCCCGGATGTCGAGTGGGCTTTAATAACAGATCCTTATGCTGCATATAGAAGTGATATTGACTGGAATGCAGAAGTTACAAATCACTGCAGGCGTGGCGATATTCTTCAAGTTTATGCAAAATCAATAGATAAACAAAAAACTGTGTGGTACAAGTTTGAAGAAGGCTGGCTTCCAGAAACCTGTCTTACAATTTATTCTAACAGATACAAAGCCCAGACTGCTGCTGCCAGCCTAAAGGACTGATATTTGGCGGGTGAAAGAATGAGTCTTATAATTGCAGAAATCGGAACAGCACACGGTGGTGATATAAAAAAAGCATACGAGCTTATTGATGCTGCAGCACAGAGTGGGGCAGATGTTATAAAGTTTCAGTGGGTTTATGCTGACGAAATTTTACACCCGAATACTGGTTATGTAGAGCTCCCTGGTGGGCGTATTCGTTTATATGACCGTTTTAAGCAGCTTGAATGTCTTCCCGATTTTTACCAGCAGATGATTGATTATGTTCACAAGACTGGATGTAAGTTTTGTTGTTCACCGTTTGGTTTACGAAGTCTTGATGAACTTATTGAATTAAAACCTGATTATGTAAAGGTTGCTTCGCCGGAACTGAATCATTTTCCAATGCTAAAAAGACTTGCGGAACATAGACAGCGTTTGGGAGCGGCTGCTGTTCCTGTAATTCTTTCGAGCGGCGTAAGCAAATTGGAAGATATTGAAAAGGCAATTGAAATTGTTGGAACAGATAATGTATGGCTTTTGCATTGCATTACAAGTTATCCTGCTCCCGAAAATGAATATAATCTTAAGGTAATAAAAACTCTTTCGGGGCAATTTGCTATTGAATGCGGTGTAAGTGACCACAGTCTTGACCCGATTTTAGTTCCATGCCTTTCTATCGCGTGCGGTGGTTCTGTTATAGAAAAACACATTTGCCTTAGCAAAAAAGATTCTGGTCTTGATGATCCTGTAGCTTTGGAGCCAGAACAGTTTGCAATGATGGTTCATGTTGTACACCAGACTGAAGCAACGTTCCGTCATTATGGAAAAGAAGTTGGTTATGATCGTGTTATTCAGCAGCTTAGCGAACAGTTTGGAAAAGAGCGTGTTCTTGAAGTTTTGGGTGATGGAATAAAGCGTCTAGCCCCTGCAGAAGAAGCAAATTACGGCCGCACAAATCGTTCACTTCATTTTATGCACGATATGAAAGCGGGGGAAGTTATTAAAGAAGAAGATATTGGAGTACTGCGAACCGAAAAAGTCCTGACCCCAGGATTAACTCCGGATTGGCTTGATAAAGTTGTAGGGGCAAAATTATTACGGGATGTTGTTTCGGGAGAAGGAATTATTCTGGATGATATTGTAGTGTAATATTTTCTGCATGCGAGAGAGATTCCTCTTCGTCCATCTCTCTCGCGGGCAGAAAATATTACACATTATAAAAGCATCTCTGCAATTCTTTTCATCGCACAAAGCGTAAGATTTTTGTCCACACAATCAAATGCATCTGTTATTGGTGAAAGCATGCTGTTGAGCCCGCCGGTTGCAATAACTTTTATATCTTCAAGTTTGCATCCGGTTTCCTTTACCAAATCATCCTTCATTTGTTTTACAAGACCTTCTACAAGTCCTTTATAGCCAAGAACAATGCCACTTTGAACCGCAACAACAGTATTTTTTCCAAGACTTGTCGGCGGTATGTCAAGCGGAATGGCAGGAATCTGAGCTGTGTTTGCAAAAAGAGAATTAAATGCTGTGCGTATACCAGGGGCAATTGCAACACCCGCTATATTTGCGTTAGCGTCAATTGCAGTAAAAGAAAGTGCGGTGCCAAAGTCTGCTATAATGCATGGGCATTCGTAGCGGCACCAGGCTTCCAGTGCGTTACAGTAAAGGTCTGTTCCAATTTCGTGAACTGCGGTTTCGGGAAGCTTGAGAGGAAGATTTTTGTAAATGTCAGGGCCAATAATAATTGGTTTTTTGCCGGTGATGTGTTGTGTTACAACAACAAAAGGTCCTATAAGGGCTGGAACAACAGTGCTTAAAACAACAGTTTCAATTTTTGAAAAATCAATCTGCGCATCGCGGAAAAGCGGGCGGAGAAGCGAAAAGTATTCATCGCCGGTGCGTTTTAAGTCTGTAGAAATACGCCATTCATTTAAGAGAATATCGCCATCAAAGACAGCTGTTTTTATGTTTGTGTTGCCTATGTCAAAAATCAGAGTCATTTTAAAATCCAATCTCCGTCCTTAAATGTTGCAAACTTTGTATAGCCCTGTTTTTCAAGCATATCATATTGAGGACCCGGCTTTTTTGCTTTTTTAAGGATTGCAACAGTAAATTGTTCACGAAGCTTTGCAGCCTGTTCCATAACTTCAGGGAAATCTGTCTGATCATCGTAAAGCAGAGCACATTTTTCTTTTTCGCCTGGAATCTTATAATTTGCTTCCAAAAGAATTCCGCAGATTCGTTCAAACCCAATTGAAAATCCTACTGCCGGAATCTCTTGACCAATAAATTTTCCAATGAGGTTGTCGTAACGTCCGCCGCCACCAACTGCACCAGAAAACTTTGTACTTGCAATTTCAAAAACAATGCCGGTGTAGTAGCCCTGTCCGCGAACAAGACTTGGTGTATATACAATTTCGTATTTTCCACCTGAAACTTTCTGGGCTGTAGAAATTACATATTTCAGGTCATCTGCAATTGAAGGGTCTGCACAACGAGAGGCAACTTCCTCAAGTGTGATTTTTGTACCGCCTTCTGCTTTGGTAATAAATTCAACAAGTGCTTTAATTGCATTTTCCGGCAGCTGCTTTTCTTTAAGTTCTGCTTCAACACCTGCAGAACCAATTTTATCCATTTTATCAAAGGTTATGCAGACAGAATCTAAAGTATCCGGAGCAAAACCCATATTCTGCAGCATGTTTCTAAGAATCCTGCGGTCATTTATATTAATTTTAAAATCATCAAAGCCAATATTTTTAAGGGCACGGGCTGTAACATCAATTAATTCAACTTCGGCATTGCAGGAGCTGTCGCCAAGAATATCAATATCGCACTGAACAAATTCTCGGTCACGGCCTTTCTGAGGTCGTTCTGCACGGAAAACTCTGTCTGTCTGAATTACTTTAAATGGGGTTTGAAGCTTATCCTTATTTGCAGAGTAAAAGCGGGTAAGGGGAAGTGTTAAATCGTAACGAAGACCCATGTCAGAAAGAGCTTTTTCTTCTACAGGGTTTGCTTCAAGTGCAGCCTTAAGCTTGTCACCACGCTTGAGTACTTTAAAAATCAGATTGAGGTTATCACCACCGTCACTTTTATCAAGGTTTTCGGCATCTTCAAGCATCGGTGTAGAAATGCGTTCAAAACCACTGGCACGGTATGTTTCAAGAATCTTTGTCTGAACATAGTCGCGCAGTTTTTGCTCGGCAGGTAAAATATCTTTCATTCCTTTTAATGCGTTTGTTTTCATTTTATAACCTCTTGCATATATTAAAATAAATTTGCTTTTAATACAATATTGAAAAAATGCGGAGCAAAGGTTCGTGTTTTGTGGAGCGTCCTTTTCGTTTAGCGGAGCAAAACACGGTTCTTTGCGGGAGCATTTTTTCATTATTGATTGCATTTTTATAGTTGAAAACAAAATGTAATAGTATTAAAATAATATATTATTATTTACAGAAGGTAAAAAAATGAAAAACATTCAGAATAAGTGGCTGCGTGGTGCTATCCCGGCTCTTCTTCTTCACTGCAGTATTGGTACTGTATACTGCTGGTCAATCTTCAGTCAGGAAATTGCTAACTACATCGGCTTTTCAAAGGGTGCAGTTGAATGGGCATTCAGCTTTGCAATTTTCTTCTTAGGTATGTCTGCTGCTTTCCTTGGTGGACTTGTAGAAAAAAATATTCATAAGTCATCGCTTATTGCTGCAATTACTTTTGCGTGTGGTATGGCCGGAACAGGTTTCTTTATCTGGTACGGTGGAAAATGCTTACAGGCAGGACAGCCTAGCGTGCTTGCACTTGTAGGAATCTATATCAGCTACGGTTTTATAATGGGTATTGGTCTTGGAACAGGTTATCTTTCTCCTGTAAAGACCCTTATGCTCTGGTTTAAAGATAAAAAAGGTCTTGCAACTGGTCTTGCTGTAGCAGGTTTTGGTGCCGCTAAGGCAATTGCTTCTCCAATTATGCAGGGAATGCTCGACAATATGGGACCAACCGGTATTTACAAAATGTTCTATATTCTTGCAGCAGTTTACTTTGTAATGATGATGATCGGTCACTTTATTCTTGCTAAACCGGAAGGTTGGGTTGAACCTCAGACAAAATCAAAGGAAGAAGGAATTATTGCAACTTTGAAGACAGAACCAATTGCTTCTTATATTGGAATCTGGCTTATGTTCTATATTAACATCACTTGTGGTCTTGCAATTATCAGTCAGGAAAAAATGATTGTTAAGTGTGTTGGACTTGGTGCTTATGCAGGCTTGATTTCTACAATTTCTGCTTTGTTCAATGCCGGCGGACGTCTTGGATTCTCTGCCTGGGCCGACAAAATGAAGGACCGCAACACTGTTTATAAAATGATTTTTGCACTTTCAATTGTTTCTACATTAATTGTTCTGTTTACAAAAGGAATTGCAAACGGTGCCGGAAACGTTGCTCTTATCATCTTCGTTCTTGCTTTGATTTTCATTGTAAACGCAGGCTACGGTGGCGGTTTCTCAAATGTTCCAACTTTACTTTCTGACCACTATGGTATGGGAAACATTTCTGCAATCCACGGAATTACACTTTCTGCCTGGGCATTTGCAGGACTTACAGGTAATCAGATGGCTTCTTACATTGTAAACCACGTAGGTGAGTTTATAGAAGTTTCCGGCGTAAAGGCAAACCCACAGGGCTACCAGACAGTTCTTATTGTAACAACTGTTTTGTATACTGTGGCTATGTGCTTGTCGCTTTTCCTGGTTCGCCCTATGAAAAAAGTTAGAGCAGCTCAGGAACAGGCAAAAGCATAGTCTTGACACAATTTCAAAAAAACGATATTTTATATCTAACATCTTTAATATAACTATTAAAAATGGATTCGGTGCTCCCGAGTCCATTTTTTTTACAATGAATTATGTCATTATCGGGCTTGACCCGATAATCTATCTTCAAGAGAGATTGCCGTGTCGAGCACGGCAATGACATGTGTATTACGAGGATTATGGATTATACACCTTACAGTAAAACTAAGTATTATGCAGAATGTGCGCCGCTGGTAGAAGGCATGGGCTACAAACTCGTTGACCTTAAAATTGTTCCGGCAAAAACTGTAACAAAAATTTCTGCAATTATTACAGGCACAGATCCAGCACAAAATATCGGTGTAAACGACTGTGCAAAAGTTCACCGCGTTCTTCTTACCCGCCTTGAAGCACTTCTTGGAACTGAAGAAACAACAATGGAACTTACAAGCCCTGGCATTGAGCACAACCTTAAAAACGCCGCAGAGTTTTCTGTATTTACAGGACGTGATGTTCGTGTTTGGGACAAAACTGTAAACGATTGGGTCAGCGGAAAAATCAAAACTGCAGACGATAAAAGTGTTGTGCTAGATGTAGACGGCACAGAAAATCAAATAGCATTTGAAAACATAGCAAAAGCTAAATTTACATATAATAAATAATAAAGTGGCAGCTAAAACGGCTATAACCACGAGGAGATTTTTATGTCAGAAATGGCAGAGGCAATTCGCCAGTTGATTCAAGAAAAAGGATATTCAGAAGATTCTGTAAAGCAGACAATAGAGAAGGCTCTTAAAGCTGCATATAAAAGAACTTACGGAACAGATGAAAATGCAATCGTAAAGTTTGCAGATGATATGTCTGATGTTTCCATTTATTCACGCAAGGTTGTTGTAGACGGAGTTTACGATCCTGTTCGTGAATATGAGCTTGAAGATGCAAAAAAACTTAGCGAAGATTTGGAAGAAGGTGACGAAATTGACCTTCTTGAAGATCCTAAATCCTTTGACCGTTCGGCAGTTGCAACTGGAAAACAAACAGCTCATCAGGGCCTAAACGAAACTTTTAAAGATTCTCTTTACAATGAATATAAAGACAAAATCGGTGAAATTATCATCGGTTATTATCAGCGAGAACGCAACGGCAATATTTATGTAGACTTGGGTAATGCAGGCCGTCTTGAAGGTGTTCTTCCTGTAAAATATCAGTCTAAACTTGAGTTCTACGAAAAGAATGACCGTATTAAGGCTCTCATTGTTGATATTAAAAAGACTTCTACAGGACTTCAACTTATTCTTTCAAGAAGCGATCCAAAGCTTGTAAGTTCTATTCTTGAAAAAGAAGTTCCGGAAATTGCAGACGGTACAGTTGAAATTGTAAAAATCGTCCGTGATGCCGGTTACAGAACAAAAATTGCTGTTTCTACAAAACGCGAAGAAGTTGACCCTGTTGGAGCTTGTGTTGGCCTTAAGGGTATCCGTATTCAGAATGTTATCCGCGAACTTTTGAACGAAAAAATAGATGTTCTTCGCTGGGATCCTGATCCTGTTGAGTTTATTAAAAATGCTTTGTCACCGGCACAGGTTGGACGTGTTCTTATTACCGATGCAGATAAACGACAGGCACTTGCAATTGTTGAAGAATCACAGTTCTCTTTAGCAATCGGTCGTCAGGGACAGAACGTTCGTCTTGCAAACCGCTTGTGTGACTGGAATATTGATGTTAAGACAATTGAGCAGGCTGAGGAAATGGATCTTTCACAGTTCAGTACTGTTCAGAATGCACACGCTCTGTTTAATGATGAAGTTGAAGAAACTTACGACGAAATTACAACTGTTGCAGAGCTTCCTGGTGTTGATGTGGAAATTGCTGAACTTCTTAAAGCAAATGGAATCGAAGAAATCCAGGACTTTGTTGAAGCTTATGATGAAAATAGAATTAATATAGAAGGTGTTTCTAAAGAAGCGCTTGATACTATTAATGACCTTATTAACCAGAATGTTGAGTTTGTTGAAGAAGGTGATGAAGAATCTGCACAGACTCAACAGAATGCCGATAATACCGCAGAAGAAGAAACAGAAATTCAGGAAGAAACTGATTCAGAAGAAGAGGAAGAATACTTCTGTCCTGAATGTGGTGCAAAAATCACACTTGATACAAAAGTATGTCCTAATTGTGGTATAGAATTGGAATTTGCTGAGGACGAGGAATAGAATAATATATGTCAGAAGAAACTGAAAAAAAACAAGAATTTGTAGTTCACAAAAAACAGAAGGACAATACTCCTGCCGAAAAAGCTGCTTCTCCGAGTGCCGCTGCACCAGAAAAGAAGAGGATTGTAGTTGTTAAAAAGAAAAATCCTGCAGGTGGTACAGCTGCTCAGACAAAACCACAAGCTGCTTCTGCTGCTCCTGCTAAAACAGGTGAGCCTGCAAAAAAGATTGTAGTAAAAAAGACAACACAGACTCCTTCTGGTGAAAAGAAATCAGATTCTATTGGTGATAATAAACCAAAAACTACTTTTGAACTGAATCCTTCAAGACCAAATGTAAAAGCCGGAAATCTTTCTGATAAAGGACGCAATACCAACAAAAGTGGCTTTAACAGAAACGGACAGTATTCTGGTGGTCAAAAAAATAATTTTGGTCGTGAAGGCGGTGGTTTCACTGGAGCACAGGCTCGTCAAGGTTACCAGAATCGCGAACGTGACGGAAATAAAGATGCTAATTCAGCAAATCGTCAGGGTAATTTCGCAGGTAAACAAGGTAGCTTTAATAGAAATGGACAGCAGGGAGGTCAACGCTTTAATGGAAATAGCGGACAAGGCTTCCGTGGACCTCGCCCTGGAATGGGTGGAGCTGGTGCTGCACCTGCAATGCCTGTTGATAACTCAAGAAATCCAGGTAAAAAAGCTGCTTTTAAAGGTAAAAAACAGATTTATAACCGCAAGGACGAAGAGCAGTACGACGACAAATTCTTTGAACAGAAAAAGAAGGTTGAAACTCCTGCCAGCGTAGTTCCAAAATCAATTGATATTATGGAATCAATTTCGGTATCTGACCTTGCACGTAAAATGAACCTTAAGGCAAGTGAAGTGATCGGAAAGCTTATGGGCATGGGTATGATGGTAACAATTACCCAGTCAATCGATTCCGATACTGCAACTCTTCTTGCCGCAGAATATGGTTGTGAAGTTCATCTTGTAAGTCTTTATGATGAAACAGTAATTGAAAGTGAAAAGGATGACGGTGTAGAACTTAAGCCTCGTCCTCCAATTGTAACTGTAATGGGTCACGTAGACCATGGTAAAACAAAAACTCTTGATGCAATCCGTCATTCACATGTTGCCGAAGGAGAAGCCGGTGGTATTACTCAGTCAATTGGTGCTTATTCAGTAAAAACAGATAAGGGTAGAATTACCTTCCTTGATACACCTGGTCACGAAGCCTTTACAATGATGCGTGCACGTGGTGCTCAAGTAACAGATATTGTAGTACTCGTAGTTGCTGCAGATGATGGTGTTATGCCTCAGACATTGGAAGCTATAGCCCACGCAAAGGATGCAAAGGTTCCTATTATTGTTGCAGTAAACAAGGTTGATAAACCGGAAGCAAACCCAGACCGTGTTAAGACTCAGCTTAGTGAGCTTGGACTTACACCAGAAGAATGGGGTGGTGATACTCAATATGTTCACATTTCTGCTTTAAAAAAAGAAGGTATTGATGATTTACTTGATGCAATCCTTCTTCAGGCCGAAATGCTTGAACTTAAAGCAAATGATGAATGTCGTGCAGAAGGAAAGATTCTGGAATCTCGCGTAGATCAGGGACGAGGTGTCGTTTCTTCTGTAATCATTCAGCGTGGTTCTTTACATCAAGGTGATCCGTTCGTTGCAGGTATTTATTCAGGACGTGTTCGTGCTATGTTTGATGACAGAGGCCGTCGTATTCAGGAAGCAGGACCTTCTGCTCCAGTAGAAGTTCTTGGTATGGAAGAAATGCCTAATGCAGGTGATCCGTTCCAGGTAACAGAAAGCGAAAAAGATGCACGTGCTATTTCTGCAAAACGTCAGGAACTTAAACGCTTTGAAGCTGCTAAGGCTGTTAAGAAAACAACTCTTGAATCTCTTTACAGCGATATTGCCGACAGTGAAGTTAAAGAACTTAAAGTTATCATTAAAGCAGACCTTCAAGGTTCAGCAGAAGCTCTTAAGTCTTCTTTGGAAAAGCTTTCAACACGCGAAATCCGTCTTTCAGTTATTCACTCAAGTGCGGGTGCAATCAACGAATCGGATGTTACTCTTGCCGCTGCAGACTCAAATGCAATTATCATTGGTTTCAATGTTCGTCCTACTCCAAAGGCAAAAACACTTGCCGAACAGGAACAGGTTGAGATTAGAAAATACAATATTATTTACAAGTGTGTTGAAGAAATTCAGCAGGCTATGGAAGGTATGCTCCAGCCTGATACTAAAGAAGAAGTTATTGGACAGGTTGAAGTTCGCGACACCTTTAAGGTACCAAAGGTTGGTGTTATTGCCGGTTGTATGGTCAGCGAAGGTATTGTCAAGAGAACTTCAAGCGTAAACCTTATTCGCGATGGAATAGTAAAGTTTACAGGAAAGATTTCTTCCCTCAAGCGCTTTAAAGACGATGCTAAAGAAGTCAGCACAGGTTATGAATGTGGTATTGGCCTTGAAAACTGGCAGGATATTCAGGTTGGTGATAAACTTGAAGTATTCGAAATTGTTGAAGTTGCAAAGAAACTTGGTAAAACAATTGCAGAAGAAGAAGCCGAAGCCGCTAAACGCAATGTTACTGCTGCAGGTTCAGAAGGAGCAGAGTAGTGGGACAGTATAGAATCCAGAGGCTTGATGATCAGCTCCGTGACGAAATCTCTCAATTAATTCTTCGCGGAGAAGTTAAAGACCCAAGAGTAAATACTTTTCTTAGTATAAACAGAGTAGAAGTTACAAAGGATTTAAGCTATGGCAAAGTTTTTGTTTCTTCGTTCCTGACCGATGGAGATATAAAGCTTGGAGTTGATGGTCTTAATGCCGCTGCTGGTTTTATTCAGAGAGAAATCTCAAAAAAACTTCGTATATATAAATTTCCAAAGCTTACTTTTGTTGTTGATTCAGGAATGAAAGCAGGTTTTAACATGGTTCAAAAACTGAACGAGCTTGAAAAAGAGCAAAATGGATAAAATAATCCTCCTTGCAAAACAGCCGGGAATCACATCTTTTACTTCTCTTTATAATGTAAAGAGAGCCTTCAATACAACTAAAGTAGGTCACACCGGAACCCTTGACAATTTTGCTCAAGGGCTTTTAGTTGTATGTACAGGCCGTCTTACTAAGCTTGCAGGAAATATTACAGAATTTGATAAATCATACAAAGCAGTCCTTAAGTTTGGAATCGAAACAGATACTCTTGATTATGAAGGAAATATTATCCGCCAGGCCCCGCTTCCTGATGAAGAAACTGTAAGGAAGGTTGTTGCATCGTTTATAGGAGAACAGAAACAAAAACCTCCTGTTTTTAGTGCAATTCATGTAGATGGAAAACGAGCCAGTGAACTTGTAAGAAAAGGGGTAGAAATTGAATTGCCGTCCAGAACAATAAATGTTTACAGTGCAGACATTCTTGATATGGAGGTTGATTCTACAGGTGGTGTTCGCGCCTGCCTTATAGATTTTTCAGTTTCAAAAGGAACTTATATCAGATGTCTTGCACGCGATATAGGAGAAGCCTGTAATTCTGCTGCACATCTTATAGGTTTGTTTCGAACAAGAGTTGGGAATTTTAGAGTAGAAAACGCAGCAGGTTTTGATTTGCTACCACCTTTTGATATTAAAACCTGTAATGAATTTGCGGCACAGAAAAAAATCAAATCTGCAGCTGATGATTCAGTCCTACAGAAGAAAATTGTTGAAACTTCCTGTGATTTTGATGAACAGACAGCAATTCAATGTGGATTTAAAATCCTTCATCTTAAAAACAAAGAGTCTGAACAGGATTTTAGATTTGGAAGACCATTACATAAGTCATTTTTTACCGAAAAAGTTGAAATAATCGTACCGCAAGATTTATTTGCGATTTTTACCGCTTCCGGAATTTTTTGTGGATTACTGGAATGTAAGAATTATGAAAAGCAATATCTGGGTTATAAGATGGTCCTTCAAGATTGTTAAATAAAAAAACCTGGTACAAAGACCAGGTTATGGGCAGTGAGAGGATCGAACTCCCGACATTCTGGGTGTAAACCAGACGCTCGTACCAGCTGAGCTAACTGCCCGAATCACATTTAAGTGTTAAAATTAATATACCAAAAACCTTAAATTGTGTCAATATGATAAGACTTGTTATTCAAGTTTTTTTTCTTTAAAATGCTTTTTTTTCTAGAATATTAGCAGTTTTTCTATTATAATTATAAAGATGAAGAAAACTTTTTTGTTTGTATCTTTAGCTATTTTGTTATGTCTCATTTCTTGTTCTAATACTCAGACAATAGTTTTAACTTCACAAGAAGATACTTTACGAAATGAACTTCAAATAAAATCTGGAAAAACAATATGGTCAAATGAAATTGAACCTGATAGACTTTCTTCAACCTTAAACAAAAACATTTCCACCAGCAGTAGAGATATTATAACTCCACAGATGATTTCTACAATTAAAGAACTTCAACCCGCTGTCTATCCAGAAATCAAAGGTTTTGCCAGTTTAGATTGTTCAGCAATGAATAAAGCTCTTTTATCAACATTAAATGATTTTTGTGAGCAGTTATGCAAAGGAACTGATAATCTGGCGCCTTTCTTTTTAGATCAATATTTTTTCAATTATGTATTTTTTAAAAACGATATTGAACCAATAGTAGAACAGCTTAAAAAAGACGAAATCCTTTTTGAAAGATATATAATCTGCAAAGCTTTTGAAAATGCAGATATAATACAAGTTCCATTACGTTTTTATAATAACAAAGATTATATTGATTTATCTGTCTATCTGACTTATCATAATGGTTATAAGATAACTCAAATAGAAGTTATCAGGTGGGGGAAAACATATGGAGAATCAGACAAAGAAAAATCTAAACAGTGAAGAAAAACTTTCGGGTATTGAACGCGAACTTGTACTTCAATATCTTATGGATGGAAACGTTCCTGTAACTTTAACTCCAGAAAACGAAGAAAACTCTTCAGAGGATGCTCAAAAGATTCATTCTCTTGCTTCTCAAATATTCCCAGTTGCCCTAAAACCAGAACATATTAAAGTTCAGAAAAATGGAAAAATACACCTGGAAAATCCTCCGCAATCTGTAATGGGTTTTGCTGGAAAAAATGTCCGTGTAGAGTTTTATTTTAATAGAGTAGGACTTTATTTTTCTTCTCTGGTAGATAAAGATAAAAAAGGTCTTTATATTCTTGTACCAGAAACCTTGAATCGTATTAAAGATGTTGAAGAAAAAACTGATTATGATTTTTCTGCAGTTTTATTCTTTGAATGCAATAACAAAAAAGATATTAATACTCCTTGTATTCCCTGGGAACATGAAGATTTATTTTCTCGACCGGTATGGAAATCTATTCCTCTGGAAAATCAAAAAGAAGCAAAACAATATCTTGAAAAATTTGTCGAAAGTGCAAAAGCAAAAAAGAATGCTGGAAACGGAATTCAGCTTATTCCTGTATGCAATTATCTGACTTTTAAAGACGAGCAGAAAGTTCAGGCAATTGAAAATCGTGTACAACCTTTGAATATTCTTTATGTTGATCATGAACGGATTGTTGTTGGAAGTGAAAATCAAAATAATAACTACGAAATCGGACACGAATATGGATTGAAGCTTTGTTTTTCCATAAAAAATAGTCCTATTCTTTCAAGAGATATTTTTGTTACTTGTGTTGTTAATAATATTTATTCAAGTCTTGATAATAAGCGAAAATGTATTGATTTTGTTTACACAACATTGCAGGAAGAAGATTTAAGATATTTGTACGAAAAGGCAACAAAAAGATTGTTTGTGTAACAGATTGCCGTGTCAAGCACGGCAATGACATAGATTGATCACGGCAATGACAAAGAGTCATTATCGGGCTTGACCCGATAATCTATTTTTTCTTACTACCCAATATAACAGAAACAATATTCAAATACGGAATATTCTCGCAGAAGATTTTCACAATTACTGTCATAGGTACTGCAAGAATCATTCCAATGAAGCCCCATAAATATCCCCATAGTGCAAGACTTACAAGAATTGCAAAAGGAGAAAGACCAAGGCGTTCACCTTCAATACGTGGTTCTAAAATATTTCCCAGTAAGAAATTTACTGCAAGCATAAAAAGGAAAATGAAAATTACTTTTCCATAATGAGGATAAAATTGCAGAAGTGCAAAAAGTGTTGTAAGAAGTGTAGAAATAATTGAACCGAATGTTGGAATAAAATTCATTACAAATGCAAGAAAAGCCCATACAATAGGAAAGTCCAGCCCGATTATGAGAGAAGCAAAAAATACAAGAAGACCTGTCGCAAGCGAAATAAAGAATTTTATTGAAAGAAAGCGTACAACATCCTGACCAATCTGCTGCGAAATATTAAGGACTGTCTGTTTGTTTTCAACTTTTACGGCATTTGTAATTCTGTTTTTAAAAGCCTTTATTTCAAGCAACAGGAAAGCAAACATAATAAGTATGAGTATAAGAGATTTACCAAGACTCAATACTCCTGAAGAAAATCCAAGTGCTAAATCCTGAACATATTGGCGTACTTCAAGAATTCCCCAAAGATTATTAATAAAGCTTTTGTCTTCATCAATTTCAAGATTAAACTGCTGTGCTAAAAGTCTATAAATAGACATAAAGCGGTTTTCATATTTAGAGTATTCACTTGCGATTGTGGAGACACCTTTTGCAAGAATACTTGAAACAGAACCAATAGCAACAAGTACAATCAGTACAACTATAAGTGTACCAAATACCCATTTTATTTTAGCTTTTGCTTCAAGATTCTTTACAATTGGATAAAAAGCCAATGCCATGAAAATTGCAATTGCAACGGGAATTAAAACTGATGACAATACCTTGCATAAAAATCCCATAAGGATAATTGCAAAAAACAAGAGAACAAAAAAGATTGGTTTAGTATAGTCTCTTTCCATAGGCAATTTAGTAAGAGATTGTCGGGTCAAGCCCGACAATGACATTGTTATGATCAGGTTTGCCCCGACAATGACATTGTCATGTTCGGGCTTGACCCGGACATCTATTTTTTAGGAAGTATCTTATCAAATCCGCAATACGGTACCAAAACCGGTGGGATTGTTACCGAACCGTCGGCATTCTGATAGTTTTCAAGTATTGCAAGCATTGCGCGGCCTACTGCAATTGCAGTTCCGTTTAATGTATGTACATACTTGTTTTTTCCGTCATCATCTTTGTATTTAATATTCAAGCGGCGGGCCTGGTAATCTGTACAGTTAGAAGTAGAAGTTACTTCTCCATATTCTCCACCATTGCGTCCAGGCATCCAGGCTTCAAGATCCCATTTGCGGTAAGCTGGAGCTCCGAGGTCACCGGTACAGGTGTCTACAACATGGAATGGCAGTCCAAGACCTTCAAAGATTTCTTCTTCAATCAGGCGAAGTTTTTCGTGAATCTGGTCTGATTGTTCTGGAGTAGAGTAGGCAAACATTTCTACTTTATCAAACTGGTGAACACGATATAAACCTTTACTAAACTGACCTGCGGCCCCTGCTTCGCGGCGGAAACAATGAGAAAGGCCTCCGTAAAAACGAGGAAGTGTAGCCTTGTCTAAGATTTCATCCTGATGATAACCGCCAAGTGTAATTTCAGCAGTAGCTACAAGACAAGTTCCTTCTTCTTCAATGGAATAAACATTGCTTTCGTTTCCACGTGGGTTAAAACCAATTCCCTTAAGAACTTCTTCTTTTGCAACGTCTGGAGTAATGAACATTTCAAAGTTGTGTTTGCGTAATGTATTCAAAGCATACATTATAAGTGCCTGCTCAAGGAATACTGCTTCGTTTTTAAGGTAGTAAAATTTAGGACCACTAACTTTTGTTCCGCGGTCAAAGTCAATAATGTCGAGTGATTCGCCAAGCTGAACATGATCCTTTGGTTCGAAGTCGAACTTGCGAGGAGTTCCAACCTTTTTAACTTCAAGGTTTTCTGTATCAAGTTTTCCGATTGGTGCATCAGGGTGAACCATATTAGGAATCTGACGTGCGGCTTCTTCAAGTGCGGTTTCTGTTTCTTTAGTTTCTGCTTCTACTGCAGAAATCTCATCTTTTATAGCTTTACCTGCTGCAATAAGTTCCTGTCGCTTATCGTTATCAAGCTTCTGTTTCATTGCCTGAGCATTTTCATTACGTTTCTGCTGAAGTCCCTGAAGCTTTGTAACAAGGGCAGTGCGCTTATCAAAAAGTTCAACTACCTTGTCGGCATCGGCAGTCATATTGCGGTTAATGATGTTCTGTTTTACGGCTTCAAGATTATCTTTAATAAATTTATAGTCTAACATATTTATATCTCCTGTGTATTTTTAGTTTTTAGTTTGCAAGTGAAAAAGTAATTGTAACTGTTGAAGAGACTTCTACGTTTCCTGCTTCGATTGGTGTCGAATAGGAATTTGTTGCAAGAAGTTTTGTTGCACCGGTTGAACGTGAATATGATGAAGGATTATAACCTTCAGAAATATCAAGAACATCGGCAACTTTACAACCACTTGCTCCTGCTATAAGAGCTGCTGCATCCTGTGCATTTTGTACTGCGAGAGTACGTGCTTCTCTGATTGCATTCGGATTATCAGTGGCAGAGTAAGAAAATGATGTAAGTCCGTTTGCTCCATTTGCAACTGCGTAATCAATTACATTCCCTGCATTGTTGATATCACGAATAAGAACTTGAACATAATTGACAACAGTATATTTTCCCGGGTAGGAATTTGAGTTATCTTGAGAGATTCTGTAATCTACTGTTGTAATATCTCCATCAAGTACTCCGGCTTCTTTAATCTTTGAAATTACCTTTGTTGTTGTTTCGGCATTTTTGTCTCTTGCTAAATTTACATTCCATTCAGAAGTACGTACAAGAAACCTTACAGTAAGCTGATCAGCAGGAAGTGTAACAACACCTGTCCCCGAGACTGTGATTGTTCTTACTTTTTCCTCCGGTTTATTTACAGTGCAGGACGAAACAAAAAGTATAACGCCTGCAGTAATTATTAAAGTTGAAATCTTTTTTAACATTCTTTTCCTCCTCATTAATGAATGTTTATATAAAATCGTTTTAGATATACAATTCTTTTATTTGCCGGTTCCCAATATGCACTGGCAGGGTAACTATTACATAATGTCTGGTATGTTTCAACAGCCTGCTTGATATCCCTGTATTTTGAATCTGATTCAAGAACTTGTCCTAAAAGATAAAGAGCTTCATCTCTATTGTCTGTTGAAAACTCCAGATATTGAACAAGTGCCGGATATGCATCCTCGAAATTTTTGGAAGAAACAGATGAACGTGCTTTTTCAAGTAAAGGTTTCAGATCAACAGCTTCCTCCGATTCTTCTTCGTCAATTATTATAACTGTATCTTCGTTTTCTATTTCAATTACAGTATTTTCATCTTTTGTTTGTAATGTTTTTTCTTCTGTTGAAGTACCTGTAGTTGTTGTTTGTTTTAAGGTTTCTGAAGCTTGTTTAGAAGATGTTTCTTCTTTTTCAGTTTCTTTATTTTCTTTTTGAGTTGTAGTTGCTGTTTTTGAAGTTGCTTTTGCTGGAACTTCAGGCTTCTTTGGTACTACTTCCGAATAATCGGGAGCATTTACAACTGTTGAAGAATTGCCTTTTTTCTCAAGTACTGTTACTTCAATATAATCATCAATGTATTCACCGGTGAGATTGTCTACCTTGTAGAAATGATGAATCTGAGTTCCTGCTTCTTTTGCTAGAAGTGTATATTTTGTGTCTGTAGTTCCAAGCTTTCTTCCGCGGCTTGCAAGATTGTTGTATTCAGAAGTAGAACCCATGTAAATCCAGCCGTTTCCCGGATAAGTAATTACAAGCGTTTCACCTTTTTTAAGAGATACGCTTCGTGAAGGAAGAATCTGCGGTTCAGTTTCTGCTTCTTCTGCTGTCTGGATTTCTATTGTTGGTTCAAGATTTTCCTGTCCTTCGAGTGCCTCAGAAACCCCGGTGCCAGTTTCGTCATCTAGTGTCCCTTCAGTACTATTCTGGGGTCCCTGAGCCTGTCGAAGGGCCTCATCTGTTTCTGCATTATCTTCAGTTTCAGTCATTGGTAAAGGAGGCAATGCTTCTTCCTCTACAACAGGCTCTGTAATTTGATTTTCTTCTTTTTCTGCTGTTTTTTCAGCATTAGCTTGTTCTTCAATTTCTTCCGGAGAAACATCAATTAAATCAGGTTCTTCAATTTCGTCGAGAGGAGGATAAAGTAAATCGATGTCGTTTAATTCTGCAGAGTCTTCTAATGTATGAACATCTTGTTCTTGTATTAATTGTTCATTATCAACAGAAGAATCTGCTTCTTCATCAGTGCTTTCTGATTTTATGACACTTTCTTTATCTGTATCAGTTATAAGAACTTCTTCTGCTTCTGTAGTTTGAACATCTTCAGTTTCTAAAACAGGTTCAGAAACTTCAGGTGTTTGAGTTTCCTGCTTTGTTGAGCCGCAAGAAAAGAACAAAAATGAGGCTGCGGCTATTAAAACCAAAAATCCCTTTTTCATCATGGCGCGGCTCCTGTTATATCAAAAATTATATTATCATTGGCTTTTTCAAGCGATTCAATATCATGTGCTGTAGGTTTTTCAAACCATTCTTCTGCCTGTTCGTCATCCCATTTTTCTTGAGTCTGTCGTGAAATATTATAATCCTTGTGAATTTCAGGACCATCAGGAATCAATAGTGTTTCTGTAAGCACAATAGGCTTTTCTTGTACGGCTTCAGTTTTTTTATTTTTTGGAATACATATAATAAGTATTATTAAAAGAAGCACAAGCACAATTAAAGATGCAAAAAGAATTGCATTGCGTTTATTTTCACTACAATAATCTTTAATGAGTTCATAAAGAGAAACAATCTTTTCTTTTATGTTTTCAAAAAAACCTTTAAAATCCATAGATTATTATACCTGTTTTTCTTGTGACTCTTTTTCTGGATCAGTTATTGTTCCGTCCGGATTATGAATACGTCTTGGTGGACGTGGCGGTATTACTATTCCTTCTTCTTCAGGAACATCCTCATCAGCAAAAGTTGTTTGTGAACGGTCAATTTCTGCTCCAAGTTTTATATCCTGATCAAGTCGCAGTGCGATTACTTTACTTACACCAGACTCTTCCATAGTAATTCCAAGCATTGTTGATGCACCCATAACTGTTTTTTTGTTATGAGTAATTACTATATACTGACTTACATTCGCAAAACTTTCGAGTGTAGTTACAAAGCTTGAAACGTTTTTATCATCAAGAGCGGCATCAATTTCATCAAGAAGACAGAATGGACTTGGTCTTACCTGATAAGTTGCAAAAAGAAGAGCAACTGCTGTCATTGTTTTTTCACCACCAGAAAGCAGGGCAATATTCTCAAGTTTCTTTCCAGGAGGTTGTGCATAAATGTCTATACCTGAAGTTAAAATATTTGCAGGATCTGCAAGCTTTAGTTCTGCACGTCCACCATTGAAAAGGCGACGGAACATATTGTGGAAATTCTTTTTAATCTGATTGTATGTTTCAATAAACATTTCGGCAGATTTAGATTTAATTTCTTCACTAACGCGAACAAGATTTTCAAGAGAGCGCTGAGTATCTTCGTAATTTGTTTTTTGTCTTTCGTAGCGTTCTTTTACTTCATTAAATTCTTCTGGCGCCATTAAGTTTACAGAACCAAGATTGTTAAAGCTTTCACGTGCCTTTGCAAGTTTATCGCGCAAGTCGCTGGCAGATGTAGTAATCTTGTACATTCTCTCTTCAAATTCCATAAGGTCGTGAGAGTATTTGTCCTGAAAGTTTTGTTTTACATTTTTAATATCATTGTCAGAAGAATTAAGAGAAAGTGTAAGACTTTCTACTTTTTCCTGATAGCGGTTTTGTTCTTCGCGCTTTTTATTAAGAGTATCGCTCTTGCCAGAAACGCTCTTGTTACAGGTTTCAATCTCTTTATCAAGGACGCTCATTTCTTGTGCAAGCTTCTGGCCTCTGGCTTCAATTTCTGCAAGCTCTTCTTCAAGATCTGTAATCTGTTCTTTTATTTCCTCAGCACGTTTGTTTTCAGAATATAGTTCATCTTCTGTTTCTTGTAAAAGTGTGTTTTCAGAAGTTAATGTACGGTTTAAAATTGAAATCTGATTTTGTGCCGCCGTAATCTGTTCCTGCATCTGGACTTCATTCATTTTAAGCTTGTTACAGGTTTCATTATATTCTTTGATTTTTTTATCAAGATCAATGTTCTGTGAATTAAGATCGCTAATTTGAGAATTAAGATTTTCAATATTAGAAAGATTTTCAGTTATTTTTTCATCAATACCGCGTTTCTTGGTCATGATTCCTTGTGGAGAAAGGAATTCTGTAATGAAGGCAGGAGAAGCATTAATGTATTCTTTGAAGGCATCTTGTACTGTTGAAAATTGATTCTGTGCTTCTTCAAAAGCAAGTGCGGCTTCTTTTACAGTGGCAATGCTTTCTTCTGCTGAATGGTTTTGATTTGAAAAATCAAGGAAAATGTTTTTTCGACCTTCAAGATAGATTTTTAATTTTCCAAGACTAGTATCAAGTTTTTCCTTTGCAATACGCATTGCACTTTCACTAAAGCCTGCAGATTTTAGTTTTTCATCAAGTTCTTTTACAATGTCTTCTGTAATTGCGGCAAGTTGTGCACGAAGTTCTCCTCGATTTTGATCAAGTTCTTCAATCTGATCTTTAAGTTGTCCTGCACGTATATCATTTTCTGTAATCTGAGAACCTGCTGTTTCAATGTTTTTCTGGAACGAAACAATGTTATCTTTAATACTTTGAAGCTGTTTATTTTTTTCATGAAGATTTGCATTGTGTTCATCAATTTCATCCTGCAGATTATCAATGCGATCCTGAATGGCAGAAATCTTTATTTCGAGTCCACTTACTTTTTCTTTTATTTCGGAAGCACGAGAATTAGCTTGTTTTATAAGTTCAAGTTTTCCATTTTTTTCCTGACCAATTCCAATGAGCTGTCCTTGTTTTGCATATAACTCGTTCTGAAGTTCCTTAACCTTGTCCATGTTTTCAGAAATTGTATTGTTTATGTCTTCAATTTCCTGACGAACCTTATCACGTTTTTGCTGAACATTTTTAAGTTCTTCTTCGTGACGTGCTTTTTCCTGAACAAAGTTTTTAAGACGGAGCAGGGTAAGGTCAAGTTCGTTCTGATATATTTCTTCTTTGAAGTGTCTGTATTTAATTGTTTTTTCTGATTGAATTTTGAGAGAATCATACTGACGCTTAATTTCGTTTAAGGAAATTTCAATCTGCTGCATGTTGATTCTTGTTTTTTCAAGTTCTCGTTCTGCTTCGGCACATTCAGCTTTACTGCGGCTGATTCCTGCTGCTTCTTCAAAAAGGTAACGTCGGTCTTCAGGTTTGCTTGAAAGTACCTGGTCAATTTTTCCCTGTTCCATAACAGAGTAGGCAGCTTTACCAACACCTGTATCCATAAAAAGTCGGCGGATTTCTGTAGGGCCAGCCTGTCGTTGATTTATAAAGTATTCCTGATCACCAGATCTATAGAGACGACGTGTAATTGCAATTTCAGAATCATCAAGCGGAAGAAGTCCGTTTTCATTTGAGAGGGTAAGTGTAACTTCGGCAGTATTAAGGGCAGGACGTTTTTCTGTACCGTTAAAAATTACATCTTCCATTTTTTCGGCACGAAGATTTTTTGAGCGGTTTTCGGCAAGTACCCATTTGATTGCATCAACAACATTACTCTTACCACAGCCATTTGGACCAAGAAGAGCAGTTATTCCTTCTGCAAAATCTATATGAGTTTTATCTGCAAATGATTTGAAACCATGTATATCAAGACTTTTTAAAAACACTTGTCTTCTGCCATCCCAAAAATGATAATATTACTTAATCTTTACTATTATAGTGAATTTTTGGGTTTAATTCAATTGAATATTATAGATGACTAATAAAGATGAAAAACTGCTCCCGTGAAAATCTGATTTTGCTCCACTAAACGAAGAGGACGTTACGCAAAATCAGATTTCCACTCCGCAGTTTTTCATAAATGGTATTGATTAACATTAATACAAACAATTTCGCGTAGATGGTTTTGCCACGAACGAACTTCCTTTTCGCCTTGTTCGTTCGTGGCAAAATTATCTACGCGCATATAATTTGCATTAGATATTTATAATACCGGTTTACAGACTTTTCCATTTCTAATCTGTTTAGGATAAACTGTAAGTCCAAGCTTTTTTTCGAGTGCTGCATATCGCTGCATTTCAAATTCATCACCAATTACAACATTTATACCTGATTTTCCTGCTCTTGCTGTACGACCGGCTCGGTGAATGAAAAAATCATCGTCTTCGGGAAGATCCATTTGAATTATGTGTGTAATATCTGGAATATCAAGGCCACGAGCCCCAAGATCGCTTGTAATCAGAATTTTGCATTTGCCGCTTCTGAATCTGTCAATTGCCGATTTTCTTTCTTGTTTGTCGGCTTTGGCATAAAGGGCGGCGCAGTCTACGTGCTTGTAGGTTAGTTTTTTGTAAATATTTTCTACCTGATCTGAACGTGATGTAAAAATAAGTGCTTTGGCAGGGTTTTCGGCAGCAAGAAATTTGCGTAAGAAATCAATTTTTTCACGAAGTTCTGCATAAATAGCCCAATGTTCAATTTTTTTTGAAAGTATAAACTCTTCGGGTATTTTAATGTTTTCTGCATCTGCAAAGAAAATACGGGCTGGTTTGTTAATTGTTGCAGAACATCCGATTATCTGACATTCTTTTGGAAGGCAATTTCTAAGATTATCTGTGTCTTCAAAGCTTTCTTTTTTTAATAATCTGTCGCATTCGTCAAAAACTACACAATATAAATCCTGAACTTTGATTTTTTTTAATCGGATTAGTTCAACAAGACGTGCAGCAGTACCAATTATAATCTGAGGTTTTTCTTTGAGTGTTTCAAACTGTCTTTTTAGAGGAGCTCCTCCAATCATAAGGGCTGTTTTTCTGTCTGTGATTTTTTTTGCCGCAGCATTTATCTGGCTTGCAAGCTCAAAAGTCGGTGCACAAACAATTACTCTGAGTTTTGTTGTGTCAGAATCTGCTTCAAGTTTATTTACAAGCGGTAAAAGATATGCATAAGTTTTACCTGTTCCTGTTTCTGATTGAAAAATAACATTTTTACCTTGTGCGATAAGAGGACTTACTTCATTTTGAACATTGGTCGGTTCAGTTATACTTAGTGCAATCAGTTTGTCTTTAATATTATCAGAAAGTATTTCAAAACAGTTTTGATTTTTTTCACTCATGAGCAAAATATAGCACACAATCAAAAAATCTGCTATAATTTTATTATGAAAATAGGAATTGATTCCTTTGGGTGTAATCACGGGCAGTCTGGTACGGGCGCCTATTTACTTAATATCGTAAAAAATATACCACAGGATTCTCCAAATGAATTTGAACTCTTTGGTCTTGAAATAGACCGCTACACATATACCGGCGATACCGAAATTCCTTTCAGTTCTGTTACAATTGATGATAACCTTAAAACAATCCGCCGCTGGCATAAAAGAAAGCTAAAAAAATTCTGTAAAAAAAATAAATACGACGCAGTGATTTTCCCGGCTGCCATGCAGGTACTTCCAAGAAAAATCAAAACAAAATCAATTCTGCTGATAAACAGTCCATACAGCATTATAGAGAACCGAAAGGAACGAAAGCTTCTTAAAAAAGCGCTGCTTCGAGCTTCGCTTATTATAGCTTCTTCTGAATATGTTAGACAGGATCTTTTGGAATCTGGTTTTGGAACCGTAAAAATTGTTGCCGTTCATTATGGAATTGATCACAAAGTATTTTTTCCTCTTACTGATTTTGATTCTGATTTTATTGACATCAAACCTTTTGCAATTAAGCGACCATATTTTATTTACAGCTCGCGATTGTCCGATAGCAGTAAAAAGCATATTGAACTAATTAAAGCATTTGAGATTTTTAAAAAACGAACGAATTATCCACACAGGCTTGTCTTAACAGGAAGCGACGGCGAATATACAAAAGAAATCCACAAAGCCGCCTACGATTCGGAATATGCATCAGAGATTCTTATTACGGGACATTTTCCACAGGAAAGCTTAAAAAAACTATATTGCGGTTCAACAGCCTGTATTTTCCCTGCGATAAATGAAGGAGTAGGGCTTCCTGTTGTAGAAGCCATGGCTTGTGGTATCCCGGTTCTTTGTTCAGATCAAGGCGCCCTTGTAGAAATGGCCGGCATGGCACCATTATTCTTTAATTCTGATGATGTTGAAGAAATTGCCGTTGACATGCAGAAGGTTGTAGAAGAAAAAGACCTTGTAGAACTAATGGTACAAAAAGGCCTTGAAGTTTCCCGCAGAATTAACTGGGAAAATACGATACAAGAGACATTGAAAGAAATAGAAAAAATCCAATAATTTTTTAATGGATGTTGTTCCCTCTCGTGGAAAATGCCTTCAGCCAACAGAAGGAAGTTGTCCTCAGTCATTTTCCACTACGGTCACAACCTCAATATGAATCAATTATTATTATGCTGATTCAGTTTTATCTGGAAGACTTTTTATAAGATTTTTTACATCTAATTTTTTACCTTGTGTTACAATATCTTTAGTAACTACAAGTTTCTTTTTACCTTCAATATCAGGAATTTCAAACATAATATCTGTGAGCATTTTTTCTACAATTGTGCGAAGACCTCGAGCTCCTGTTTTTTGTCTGATTGCTTCGTTGGCAATTTCTTCAATTGCATCTTTTTCAAACTGAAGGTCTGCATTATCAATTGCAAAAGAAGCCTGAAACTGTTTTGTAATGGCATTCTTTGGTTCAGTAAGTATTGAAACTAAATCATCGCGGGTAAGCTCTTTGAGTGCAACAGTAATTGGCATACGGCCAATAAGTTCAGGAATAAGTCCAAACTTTACAAGGTCATCTGGAGTACACTGATTCAGAAGATTCATTTTTTCTTCTTCATTCATCATTCCAATATTTGAACCAAAGCCCATTGAGTGAGCGGCAATTCGCTGTTCAATAATTTTATCAAGACCAACAAAAGCACCCCCAAGAATAAACAGAATATTTGTTGTATCTATCTGAAGCATTTCCTGATTAGGATGCTTTCTTCCGCCCTGAGGAGGAACACTTGCATTTGTACCTTCAATAATTTTTAAGAGTGCCTGCTGAACGCCTTCACCACTTACATCACGTGTTATAGAAGTGTTTTCGCTCTTACGGCCAATCTTATCAATTTCATCAATAAAGATAATTCCACGCTGGGCTGCTTCAATGTTTCCGTCTGCGGCATTTATAAGTTTAAGCAAAACATTTTCTACATCTTCACCAACATAACCGGCTTCTGTAAGGGTAGTGGCATCGGCAATTGCAAATGGAACTTTAAGCTTTTGTGCAAGTGTTTTTGCAAGAAGAGTTTTTCCACTTCCAGTAGGACCAATAAGCAGAACATTTGATTTTTCAATTTGAACGCTGTCTGATGTATCCTGAACTGTGTCTATGCTATAGTTAGTTGCCATTCTCTTATAATGATTGTAAACAGCAACAGACAAAACTTTTTTAGCTTCGTCCTGACCAACTACATACTGGTCAAGATATTCTTTGAATTCTTTTGGAGTAGGAACTTCATTCATTTCAATAGGTGCAAGCTCTGCAGCCTGAAGGTCAAGCTTATCCTGGCAGGCAGAAATACATCTGTCGCAGATAAAAGCTCCTGTTGGGCTTGCAATTAATCTTCTGTCTCTGTCTGCAGGTTTACCGCAAAAAAAGCAGTAACAGGTTTGTGGATTAAAGCGTTTCATAAAAGTTCCTCTTTATATAAAGTAAATCTAAGTCTATTTTTTTCGTGAAGGCATTACGTGGTCAACAATTCCATATTCAAGAGCATCGTTGGCAGACATATAAAAGTCGCGCTCAATGTCCGAAGAAATCTGTTCAACAGTTTTGCCTGTATCATTTGCAAGATACTCAATGCTAAGTTTTTTAAGGCGGATAATTTCTTTTGCAAGAATAGAAATATCACTTTCCTGACCTTCAACACCACCACGAGGCTGATGAATCATAACACGGCTACTTGGAAGTGCATAGCGTTTACCTTTAGTACCACCAGCAAGAATAATTGCAGCCATACTTGCAGCTTGACCCATACAGATAGTCTGAATATCGCATTTTACATATTTCATTGTGTCATAAATTGCAAGACCTGCAGTAACAACACCACCAGGAGAGTTAATGTAAATGCTTATATCCTTATCTGGATTTTCCGATTCCAAGAAAAGAATCTGCGCAACAACAAGGTCTGCATTGTATTCATTAATTTCGCCGTCCAAAAAGATAATACGATCTTTCAAAAGACGAGAAAAAAGGTCATAACCACGTTCACCATTACCAGTTCGCTCCCAAACACTTGGGATGTTGTTATTCATTTGTTCGTTCATAAATAAATTGTTCCTATATATATAAATATAATGATTTTTTTGAAAAAAGAATATAGAAATTTAAAAAAAATGAAAAAATGCTCCCGCGAAGAACCGTGTTTTGCTCCACTAAACGAAAAGGACGTTCCGCAAAACACGAACCTTCGCTCCGCATTTTTTCATTAATGCAATCATATATAAATAATTATATAAAGTATTTATATACTACCTATTATCAAACAATTCCTTGAATGACTTCTTGTCGCCTTTAGAAATCTTTATTTCAGAATAAATCTGTTCAAACAATTTATTTTCTTTTGTGTCGTCAATAAGATATTCTTTTGCACGGGCATCGCTGTAGTGTTTTTTTACTTCTTCTACGCTCATTCCGCCTTGTTCTGCAATTACTGCATACTGTGCTTCAATTTCTTCAGGTGTTACGCTGATGTTGCGGTCGCGAATCAATGAGTCAACGATAATACGTGATTTAAGCATCTTTTCGCTGTCGCCTGTCCATTCCTTGAGCATTGCTTCTTTTGTCTGACCACTTGCTGTAATCATTTTTTCAAGCTGTTCAGGACTTGTCTGGAACTGCTGAGCCATCATATCCCAGCGGCCCTTAAGTTCCATGTCGAGCATGCTTGCAGGAATATCAAAGTTGTACTTTTCAACAAGCTGGCTAAGGATTTCGTTATTCTTAAGTTCCTTAAGGCGTCTTGTAATTGCAGTTTCCATATTGCGTTTAATATCTGCTTTAAGATCATCAAGTGTCTTGAACTTTTCGTTGCAGTCCTGTGCAAAATCATCATCCAAAGCAGGAAGGTCGCGGATTTTTACAGCCTTAATTGTTACGCTGATATTCTTTGTTTTTCCTGCAAGTTCTTCATCAGGATCATCTTTCTTATATTTCTTTGTGATTGATTTTGTTTCATCTTTTTTCATACCGATGATTTCATCATCAATCTTGTAAATATTTTCACCGGAACCAACAGTGAATACAAAGTCTTCTCTTTCTGAACCTGCAATTTTATTACCAGCATCATCAAGCTCACAGTAGTTGATTGTTACGATATCATCTTTAGCAACAGTTGCATCTTTCTTTTCAATAACCATTGCATTACGTTCCTGCATAGCCTTAAGTTCGTCTTTTATATCTGCATCTGAAACTGTAACTTGAGGTTCTTTGTAAGAAATGCCAGAAAAATCCTTTACAGAAACAGAAGGGAAAATATCATAAGTTACAGAATAGGTAAGGTCTTTTGAAAGGTCAAATTCTGGTACAGTGTCCATTACAGGCTGAGCGTATGGAAGAGGTTTGTTTTCTGTTTCTTCATCAAAAATCTGCTTGAATGATTCGTCAATGAGTTCGCTCAATGTGTCTGCCTTAATAGCTTCGCCATACTTTCTTTCAAGAACATTTGCAGGAACATGACCCTTGCGGAAGCCTGGAATCTGTGCGCTTTTTACATATTTAGAAAGTGTTGAGTTATAAGAATCTTCTACATCTTTCTTGCCGATTGTAACAGTAAGCTTTACTGCCGATTTTTCCAATTTTGTGAATTCTTTTGTGAGTTTCACTTTGCACCTCTTAAAGACTAAATGTTAAAAAAAAAGCGGTTCAGACTGTATCTGAATCGCTTTTCACTTTAGAGCGGGAAACGGGAGTTGGACCCGCGACATCCACCTTGGCAAGGTGGCGCTCTACCACTGAGCTATTCCC
>JAFZWX010000018.1 GCA_017617145.1 Treponema sp.
AGAATCATTTGTTTTTGCAGTAAGTGCGTGCTGTGGAACTCCGCGAACATAATCCTGCCGGTAAATATTTCCGTTTCGCCAGACTGTAATCTGCAAAGATTCACTCAAGGAATTAACAAGTTTGAGCTCATCAAAAGGAAGGTCTCCCATGCGAGCATACTCAACCTTTGTAATGGGCTTTCCCGAAAAAAGATTCTGTAGAACTTCTTCGTGAACTTCACCGCCATCATCCAGCTTAATTCCGCGACCATCATCAAAAATACTGATAGTGTTGTTGCTCAGTAAACGCAGCTCAATCTTTGAACAAAATCCTGCCGACAGCTCTTCAAAAGAATTACCAAGAATTGTGTAAATCATTTTGTGCATATCATCAACTAAACTCATTTTTGCATTCTCCTGTGAAATGGTTTTGGTATTTGCAGAAACCCCAACCTCCGGAATGCTGTAGTCCTGCAAATAATTTTTTATAACCTTAGGAGAAGAACCAAAAAGCTTCTGGAATGATCTTGTAAAACCTTCGTGCGATTCAAAAGAATACTTCATGGCAACATCAATCACCTTCATACCAGCAAGCAAATCCTTTATGGAATACTGCAGCTTCCTGATTCGTACGTAACCGGTAAGCGGCATTCCATAATCACTCATAAATTTTCTGCTGAGGTAATAGGGACTGTAGCCCATAAAGTTTGAGAGCTCTTTTAAATCAAGTTTGTCTTCAATGTGAGTTTCGATGTACCTGAAAAGCGGGGTAAAATCATCCATAGCTTTTGCTCCTTTTCTTAAGTTTATAAGATAATTTTACCGGGAAAGTGCGGGCGATTCTTGATATTATTTGTCATAAAGTTTATTGCTTTAATTTTCTTCGCGGGTTTCTTTTAATGCAGACATAATATCTTCGTGACGGATATCGTATAAGGTTTTTATTCCATCAAAAGGGGAACGGTTTGATTGTTCAGGTAAAATTTTAAACATAGAACCGTCTGCTCTTTTTACGAAAACACAGCCATCATTTTTTGATTTTTCAAGAACTGTAGCAAAATTTTGTCGTGCTTCTGAATATGTCATTACAAGCATACAACCCCCTGCTTAACTGCGTTTGTTTGCATTCCAGAATCCATAGAAAACAATGGCAGTGCTAATTGTTTAGCTACAGAAATGTAATACGCATCATAAGCATAAGATTCTGTTTCTCCTGCTATAACAATTGCATTAGTAATATCTGGTTCTACAAATCGAATCGGAATTCTGGCAAATTCATGATAAACTGCCGCCCCGTCAAAAACAGATAAAAACTTTCGTTTGATTAGTTTACTCACAGCATTTCCAATTTCATAAGGTAAACAGGCAGGAGCAACCAATCCGTTATCAGAAACTTTTTCCAAAACAAGATTCTTACCTTGCTGATTCAAGAGAAACTCTAAAATACAGGAAGCATCAATAACTATATCGGTCATATAATTATTGTACTATTGTACAAATGTAAAGTCAAGTTTTAAAATATCAAACAATAGATTCAAGCCCTGCCCGCATCATTTCAAAATTTTCTTCCCTAATTGCGAACAGTGAGGTAGATTCTACAATATATTCTACTCATTTATTCATATTTCTACTATATTCTACGTTCTGTCGGGTGATTTTTCTGCATTTGTAGTGTAGACTATACTCAGAAAAGAGAATGCGCAGCTCTTAATTTACAGGAGGCCCGAAATGGACGCACAGAAAACTGGAAAATTGATTAATTATTTGAGAAGTAAGAAATCACTTACTCAGAAGGAACTTGCAGAGCTTGTAAACGTAAGCGACAAAGCTATGAGTAAATGGGAACGCGGGGACGGCTGCCCGGATGTTGGGATTTTGCCGGCTCTTGCACAGGCACTTGAAACGGATGTGGATTCTCTTTTGCAAGGGGAGTTTCCAAGGCGCGAAATCACACAGGAAGAAGCCGAGGCGATGCTGCGCGAAATGGAAGCTAAAAATCCAGGAAGCGGGATGCCCGAAATGGACCGGCAGTTTTTAAAGCCCGAAACCAAAATCAAGATTTATGATTTTAAGCGTCCGGATTGGTTTAGTAAAAATCAATTTCGCGATATATGGATGTGCTTTGCGGTTTTATGTGAGAAAATTAAAAGTGATTTTGCCGGGATCAGAAAAGATTTGTATTCAATTCAGATTTGCGCTGTTGACCAGTTGACCAACGATGAGTTTATGCAGAGCATTCCGCAGCAGTCATTCTTTTATAGTTATGATTACAACAATTCCGGTTTTGCGATTGAAGTTGATCCGCAAATTGGAAAACAGCTGCTCCGCCAGGATTTGAAAAAGTATCCGGAACTTATAGATTGCGATGTGGAGTTTTTACAGATTGCATATATCAACAGTTTTGCCCACCGAATGCAGGATTTATTTTATGAAAGTACAAACAAAACTATTTCGCGTGAGGAGTTCGAAAAATCGCTGACTTATAGAACTTTGTTTCCGCGTTCTGCAAACGAGCCGACCAACCAGATGTGTATGCTTGTGAGTCTTGAGGTTGAAACCGATAACGGCAAGGGGTACATCAATATTCAGCTGAATTATTATTACTGTGTAAATGTGCTTTCTAAGTTCGGATTTTTTAATCATGATGATATCAAACTTCATCAGCTGACAAACATTAAGTCTAAGCATTTTGATGATAACTGCTTTGTGGAGTTCGGACGTTTTATGCCGGGCAGTTTTGACTTTGAACCGGGAAGTATTTTTGTAACTGATTTAAAATATACAGAGCCGTTGAATGTTGTTATTGGAAATGAAGTTCGTTTTAAGGGTACAGTTGTTGCTGCTGATGAAAACTATGGAGTACGTGTAAGTGAGGTTCTAACGGGTGATAAAATCATAGGCTACAATGAAGAACATTACATTGCACTTAGACTTGGCGGATGTTATCTTTCTGATGAAAATGCAGCAAAGGTGGGGGAAGGCACTGTACTGGAACTGGGCTGTGAATGCGGTTGTGCCCTGGATATAATTCTGGATGGAAAGTGCGTTGCCCGTGGAGAAGTTGTCGTAGTTGATGATATATTTGGTGTGCGTGTTTGCGATGTGTAATTAATTTTGATGAAGCAAGTGTTGGGTTTTCTGCAAATATTCAATACTTGCTTTTTCTTCATCCTGGTTATATTCAAAACCAAGAGACTTTGCCACTAACAAGGCCGTTTCACTAAACAGCTTCACCATGCGGAATGTTGCTTCGCGGCAATCTTCTATACTGCCACAGGAGTAAGTTGAAAGATAAGTTTTATATTCTTCTTCAGAAATCCACTTGTACATATACTTTGCAGATTTACCTGTGCTCACGGAAAAATCAGTTTTGATTCCAATCTTCCAGCTGATAAGTTTTTCCAGTTCCTTTCGCAAAACAAAAGAGAGCATATCATTTACGTAGGGAAGTTCACCGCGCCAAAGGCCTTTTGCAACATTATTCAAACACCACCAGAATTCGTTGCAGCTTGAAAGAAACTGTTCTTCTGTTGGTTTTTGAACATGATAATCTTCATCGGTGGCTTGGGGGATTTGCGGCAAAAGGTTATCTTTATCAAGAAGGATTTTGCAAAGTTTGTCGTCTTTAATATGCGCTTTTGCATAGAGCTCGCTTTGCAGGGTAAGGTCAATTCTGTTTCCATCTTTGAACATCATAAGATAGCCGTAGCTATTTTCTTTGTCGCTCGGAAAATAAGGGCTTTCGTCGGGATACTGCATAAAAGAAATTTCACCGAACTTATTAATCCATGTTTTGTCCTGGATAAATGGCGCGGTTTCTTTTACAACATAAACAATATCGTAATCCTGGAAAATATCCTTAGGTGCGTTTTTATTTGTCCTCGAACCGTTCATATAAACAGCACGAATCCGTTCATCGCCTTGAGCAATCTGCAAAATCAAATCATACATTTGTTCTTCTGTGCGCATGCTTTGATTATAAATAAACAAAACCAAAAGTGCTATAAGTCACGCTGAAGGTTGTTGAGGAGAAGTTTGGGTTGAAATCTAACTAATCCTCATGTATCATTTAATTATGAAACACCACTACAAAGATATGCCCGATTCTTTAAAGGGCACTTACGCTGATTACTCTCACAACTTTGGATTCAATTGGAAAGAATTCATTGCAACAGTTCCATCTCCGCTGATGCTTGTTACAACTTATAAATCAAACGGGCTGTCAAATGCCTGCATGCAATCATGGGCTACTTTTACCTGCGCAAACAAGGGCAACGGATATTATGCAATCTTATCGAACGTGAACAAAAACAGCCATTTTTATAAATCAGTCCACGAAACAGGCGACGCAGTAATCAATTTTATGTCTGCTGAGATTTTCAAAAAATGTATGGCGACAATCAAAAATAATCAGTTTGAAGTTGATGAAATTACGGCTTCCGGTCTGACTCCCGTCAACGCCATCTTGGTAAATGCTCCACTCGTAGAAGAATGCTTTATGAACCTTGAGTGCAAGTTTGTTTGGGAAAAAGAAATTGTCCCTGG
>JAFZWX010000118.1 GCA_017617145.1 Treponema sp.
ATAAAAAAGGCTTTTTTCATCAAATGTTCTCCTTATCTGTAGTGAATAATAAATAGTTTATAGTTAATAGTTTGCGGGGCGTTGCGGGGTGTCCCCGCTAGTGGGGGTAGGACGCAACAAAGTGCGGCCGAGGGGGAGACTTCCCCCACACTATTTACTATTTACTTTTTTACTATTCACTATCTAATTCTTCCTTTTTCAAGTGCTGCAACTGTGAACAGTGAATCATCAATATCTTCGTCGTCGTAAACTATATTTTTTGTTTCGATGAGCGACCAGGTGCCTGTCTGAACATTTTCCATTTTCATAATCTGAGCAGTTGTAAAGCCTTTGATTGTCGTAAAGTTAGTGCAGGTTAACACTCTGTGAAGCTGATCCTGACGGTCGTAAAATTCACACTTACGCATGATGTAATCAGATTTTCCAATGTATGTGATATAGCGAGGATCTTTTTCTGTGTGGGCTTTGCTTATGCATTCAATTTTGTAGCAGACAACCCCGTCAACAGTTTCTTCACCAAGAAGATTGTACTCATAGCCGTTCAGGCTGCGTTCACCCATATCCTGGTAAGTAAAGTCTGTGCCCATAAAGCTTCCTTCGCTTTCGGAACCGCTTGATGCAATACGACGTGTCTTTTTCATTGCAGGCAGGTAGAGCCAGTTGTCGGAATCTTTTTTGTTGCCGCTGGCGTCTTCTTTGTAATTGAACATCAGGTAACCGGTACCAGCAACATCCTTTGGTATTGTAAAGACGATTACTTCTTTTGAAACGTCTCCGTAATCCTTAGACTTCATAATTACTTCGCGAACCTTATCATTTCCTTTTTTGGAATGAATTGTAAGCGTTGCAGTAGAAGAAGAAGTTTTTGGCTCCGGAACTTCATCAGCCTTTTTCATAATGTCGTAGCCGGTTTCTGCGAACAATGCAGTAGTGAACAATAAAATTGTAAATAATAGAAATGTCTTTTTCATAAAATGTATCTCCTTATCTATAGTGAATAGTAAATAGTTTATAGTTAATAGTGTTCGGGGCGTTGCGGGGTGTCCCCGCTAGAGGGGGTAGGACGCAACAACGTGCGGCCGAGGGGGAGACTTCCCCCACACACACTATTAACTATTTACTATTCACTATTTTCTCTCTTTTCCAAACGGCTTTGTAATAAACAGCAGTACCGGTGTAATCGTATAATCTGCAATGAGCGCGCTGCCAAGACCTATCATTGAAAGATAGCCGAGCCTAACAAGAACTGTCATTGTACTAAAGAGGAAGATGAAGAACATGGCGCACAAAATTATTGTTGTCATAATCATTGTCTTTCCAATTTCGCGGTATGAGTTCAGGATGGCCTGCTTATAATTTCCGCAAAGTTCAAAATGATATTTGATGTGGTTTGTAAAATGGATTGTGTCATCAACTGCAATACCAAGTACCATTGGCATAATCATTGCGGTAATCATATCCAGAGGGATTTGCATGTAGCCCATAAGTCCGCCAATAAGAGCAATTGGAACGATGTTTGGAATCATTGCAATAAAGCCTGTGCGGAACGAGGTGAAGGCAATTATCAAAAGAATGAGGATTATCAAAAGTGATGTACCAATTGATTTTATAGAACCGCGGACAAGCTTTCCGTTCATCTCGGCATACTGCATAACTTCGCCAACAACGCCACCATTTGTAATACCTGGGAAAAGCTCCTTTACCCACTGTTCAACAGCCTTAACATTTTTTACACATTCTTCGCCGTCATAACCGCTGAGTTCTACGTGAAGATAAGCTGCCTTAAAGTCTTCGCTAACGTACTGGTAAAGGTCGGTGCCTCCGCTTATTTCGTACAGGAACATAATCTGACTTACTAAATCCTGATCATCGGGGATTACATAAAAGTCGGGGTCGTCGCTGTTTAAGGTGCGGTTCATTTCTTTAATAATTTTTGTTACGGAAGAAACGCGCGGCTTTCCGTTAGAAACTTTTGTCATGCTCAAGGTTCCGATTCGCTCTGCAAGTACATCCATGTTTTTTAGAACTTCAGGATCTTTTATTGCATCTTCGTCTGGGTATTCAACAAGAACTTCATAACTGTACTGGCTTCCAAGCTGACTGCGTGTAATTTCCATAAGGCGTTTGATGTAAGGAGTTCGTTCTCCCATCATGTCGGAGTAGTTCATATTTACTACAATCTTAAAAAGCCCTGGGATTACTGCTGCCATAACGAGTATAGTAAGAATTACTGTAATCCATTTTTTATTGAGGATTGAATTTCCCATTGCTTCTACACGAAGGTCAGCTTTTGTTGCGCCTGCTGTATCTACAAAACTTGGGTCAGGTTCCTGGTCTTTTCCAAAGCTGTACAAACAAGGAAGTAGAATCATTGTGTAAATGAATACTACAAAAACTGCGGCAGCGGTAATTCCACCAACCCAGCGCATAGGTCTTATTCCTGCCGAAAGGAATGAAAGCATACCACCCATAGTGGTGATTACTGTAAAGAAAAGCGCCCAGCCTGAATCGCGTACGCCCATAACAATTGATTCTTTGCGTTTACCGGTTTTTCTGAAGTAAAGCTTAAAGCTGTTGATGTAGTGAACTGCGTAACCAACCGCCAGCGCCATGGCAAGAAGAACAGTTACCATAATCATGGTGTTGTTCCCTTTTATGTCCATC
>JAFZWX010000019.1 GCA_017617145.1 Treponema sp.
CAATTCTTCCTGGTCTAAAGTAAGATTCAATTGAGTCATAAATTTTTCTCCTTCTAATGTTTTAGTTTGGTCACTTAACATTATAATTAGGATTGAAGTTTATGACTCTTTTAAATTTACACCATTATATGGACTCTATGCCTGTGAAAGTAAAAAGACACGCGATGATAAAGGGAAAAGCCATTTCGCGTGTAACAAAGCAGCCTGTGAAAGTAAAAAGACACGCGAAAACAAAAGAGTCTGTCATTTCGCGTGTATTATATTAAAAATGTTTATTTACGGGGGTTTTAGGGGGCGCAGCGCCCCTAGGCGAAGGGGTGGCGGAAAACCGCGCAGCGGGTTGGAGCCAGGGGAAGGCTTTCCCCTCCTGCTAACAGCTAAAAGCTAAGAGCTAATTGCTTAAAAAATTCCTACTTTTTAAATAATATTTTCTATTTATTTTCCTCGATTTTGCGTTATAATATAGTAAAAGGATTAACAAAATGGAAAATAAAGAATTAATCGCAGCCGGAAAGGCAGTTTTAGGTATTGAATTTGGATCAACCCGCATCAAAGCAGTTTTGATTAACGAAAAATATGAACCGATTGCCGGAGGTTCTTACACCTGGGAAAATTCCCTTGAAAACGGAGTATGGACCTACCCTCTTACACAGATTCACGAGGGCTTGCAAACCTGTTATGCCGGGCTTAAAAAAGATGTTCAGGAAAAATATGGCATAAAGCTTACAAAGTTCCGTGCCGGTGGAATCAGTGCTATGATGCACGGTTACCTTGCTTTTGATAAGGATGAAAAGCTTCTTGTTCCTTTCAGAACATGGCGAAATACAATTACTGGAGAGGCTTCGCTTAAGCTTTCTGAACTTTTCAACTTCCCTGTACCGGAACGATGGTCAATTTCGCACTTTTACCAGGCAATTCTTAAAAACGAACCACATGTTCCGCAGATTAAGAACGTATACACACTTGCAGCCTACATTCACTACATGCTTACAGGACAAAAGGTAATTGGCGTTGGTGATGCTTCGGGTATGTTCCCTGTAAAACTCAACGGAAACAAAGCAGACTATAATGCTGAATATATTGCTAAGTTTGAAGCACTTCCTGAAGTTTCAAAATACAACTTCAAAATCAACGAAGTATTCCCTAAGGTATTGATGGCTGGTGAAGCTGCCGGAACTTTAACAGAAGCAGGTGCCAAATTCCTTGACCCAACAGGCGAACTTGAAGCA
The DNA here is from genome assembly GCA_017617145.1 of Treponema sp. The sequence goes on from JAFZWX010000019.1 coordinate 1,230, forward strand.
GGCATTCCGTTCTGTCCTCCGGAAGGAGACGCAGGTACAGGTATGGCTGCTACAAACAGCGTAAAAGCTAAGACCGGAAACATCAGTGCAGGAACTTCTGTATTCAGTATGGTAGTACTCGAAAAAGACCTTGCTAACGTATATCCTGGCATTATTGATATTGTTACTACACCGGATGGCTACCCTGTTGCAATGGTTCACTGTAATAACTGTACAGGCGAACACAACTACTGGATGGATCTTTTCTACGAAGTTGCCCAGACTATGTGTGGAAACGATATCCCTAAAATCGGTAAGTTCTTTGATGATTTGATTAATAAATCACTCGAAGCAGACAAAGATTGTGGAGGACTTTTAGCTTACAACTACCTTTCCGGTGAAACAATTACAGGCTTTACAAGCGGACGCCCTCTTTTTGTTCGTGCCGAAAACGCTAAATTCAACATTGCAAACTTTATGCGCGTTCAGATGTTTGCTTCTTTGGGTGCTCTTCGTGCCGGAATGGATATTCTTTATGATAAGGAAAAAGTTCCTGTAGAAAGCATGACAGGTGCCGGAGGATACTTTAAGACAGAAGCAGGTCTTAAATATATGGCAGCCGCAATGAAAACAAGTGTTAGTGCAATGGAAACTGCCGGCGAAGGCGGTCCATGGGGAATGGCACTTCTTGCAGCTTACAGTACAGACAGGAAAGGAAAGGCTCTCCCGGATTTCTTGAACAGCGAAGTATTCGGTTCCTGCAAAAAGACAACTTCCGCACCAGAAGCTGAGTTGGTTGAGTCTTTCAACATTTATTTTGAAAGATATATGAAAGGTTTGAACATTGAGAAGGCGGCAGTTGAATCATTATAATAGATTGTCGGGTCAAGCCCGACAATGACATGTCATTCCCGTGCTTGACACGGGAATCTCATACTAAAAGGAACTTAATTATGACCTACGAAACAATAAGACAACAGGCTTACGAAGCCAATATGAAAATACCGGAAAATCACCTTGCCCTATACACCTGGGGTAATGTTTCTGCTTTTGACAAGGACAAGGGCGTTTTTGCAATCAAACCTTCTGGCGTTCCATACCCGGAGCTTACTCCAGAAAGCATGGTAATCATTGACCTTGACGGCAAAAAGGTAGACGGCAGCATGAATCCTTCGAGCGACACCCCTACCCATGCCATTTTGTACAAAGAGTTTGGTATGAACCAGGGGGCCGAAATCGGTGGAATCATTCACACACATTCAACCTTTGCTGTAAGCTGGGCACAGGCAGTTCGTTCTGTTCCGCTTTTTGGAACAACACATGCTGACCATATCCAAAAGTCTATTCCGTGCACACCATACTTGAGCAAAGAAGCAGTTGAATCTGACTACGAAAAAGAAACAGGTCTGCTCATCGTAAAGCACTTTGCAGATCTTGGACTTAATCCAAACGAAATCAATATGGTTTTGTGCGGAGGTCACGGTCCTTTTGCCTGGGGTAAAACTGCAGACAAGGCTGTTTACAACGGAACAGTACTTGAAGAAATCTGCAAAATGGCACTTAATACGCTTGCTCTTAATCCACAGGCTACACCGCTTCCTGATTATATTGTTAATAAGCATTATATGCGAAAACATGGACCTAATGCTTATTACGGTCAGGGGAAATGAACCGTTCTTACTACACAAATGCCATTATCCTCAACTTAAAACCGACTGGCGAAAACAATAACACAGTCACAATTTTAACCCCCGATAAAGGTATTATATATGCAACTTTGTACGGGGGCCCAAAATCAAAACTTCGTTCGCTTGTGGCTCAATGGCATTCAGGTAAAATCTGGCTTTATGATAATCCCGAAAAAAAGCAGACAAAAATAAGCGATATGGATGTTACAAATTATCATCAGACGTTCGGGCAGAATCTTTTTAAGATGTATGCTGCTTCCTTAGCCGCCGAGATTGCAATAAAAACACGTTGTGCAGGAAGTTCAGAACAATGCTTTACGCTTATAAACGGCTTTTTTGACGGAATGGAACTTTGCGATGAAGAACAATCCAGGCTTGGACTAATCCGTTTTTTATGGCGTTATCTTGCACTTATGGGCGTACAACCCGAACCAGACACCGATGGAGTATTTGCACCAGAAGCCGTTTCGTATTATAATGGTAGTATCAGTTCGCAAGCGGTGGGATACCTTACAGCAATATCACATTTAGAACCATCAAAGGTCCGCAAACTTAGTGTTTCCAAAGACACCTACTGCGAGCTGAAAGATTTTGTATTTTACCTCATCTCCAGCAACCTTGGGACTGAGTTAAATACAATTAAAACAGGAATTGGGATATTATAGATTGTCGGGTCGAGCCCGACAATGACAAAAAAATATGTCATTACCGGGCTTGACCCGGTAATCTCTCATGGGTGGGAAAATTGAATAATTGGATTAAAACTCCTGTCACAAAACAGCAGATAGAGCCTTTATGTACAAAATACAACATAGACCAGCTTCTGGCTTCAATTCTTGTACGACGCGGCATTACAACAGGTCAGGACATTTTATATTATCTTGAAAGCGATCTTCGATTCCAGCATAATCCATTTTTATTCAATTCAATGGAAGATGCTGTTGAACGAATAAATCAGGCTGAAGAAGAAGGTGAAAAAGTCCTGATATTCGGTGACAGGGATGTTGACGGCATTACAAGTACAACAATTCTTTATGATTATTTAAAGCAACGCGGTGTAGATGTGCAATGTAAGCTCCCTCTGGAAACCGACGGTTATGGTCTTTCAAAAAAAGCAATTGAAGAGTTTTCAGAACAGGAAGGTACTCTGATTATTACTGTAGACTGCGGAATTTCTAATCATGAAGAAATTGCCTTTGCCGCAAGTCTTGGAATTGATGTTATTGTAACAGATCATCACAATGCACCTGAAAAACTTCCGTCGGCAGTTGTAATTCTTGACCCTAAAGAACCAGATTCAGGCTATCCTTTTCCCGATATTTCTGGCGCTGCTGTAGCGTATAAGCTTGTTTCTGCCCTTCGCTTTTCGCACTCAGATTTTTATAATTCTGAGATTTGTATTATTGATGTTACCGAGAAGGAAATCAACTGTGTAAAAATCAGAAACCTTGTAATAATCAAAGAACTTCACGAAACAATAATTCCTGGCGAAACTTCAATTTACGACTTAAAACTTCCATATTTTTTACAGGGACAGGTTATTTACGCCTGGGATGCAAACAAAACAAAAGCTCAACTTTCACAACTCTTTGGCAACGGAATTGAATTTAATATTTACGATTTACGAAGTCAGGTTGCACAGGTTATTCCTTCTGTTGAAAATCTTTCTGCAGAACAAATAAACAATAATTCAAAAATAGCAAAATACAGCGAAAATCCTTCAACTATACTCGAAACGCTTTTTAATATATACGTTACCTATTGTTACAAAATAATCAATCAGAAAAACAAAAAATATCCTGCAAATGAACGACGCGATCTTCAGCTTGTAGCTCTTGCCGCAATTGCAGATATAATGCCTCTTAAAAACGAAAACAGGTTATTTATTCGTAATGGTCTTGATTCCATAAAAAAAGATGGTCCACGAGCAGGACTTGCAGAGCTTTTTTGTCAATTAAAAATAAATATAGAAGCCCTCACTTCAATTGATATTTCCTGGACAGTTACCCCTGCTTTAAATGCAGCCGGAAGACTCGGGCAGGCAGATGTTGCCCTTGAGCTTTTACTTTGTGAAGATCCTAAGAAACGAAATGAGCTTGCAGTAAAAATCTATGAATTAAATGAACAGCGAAAAGAACTTGTAAATAAATCATCATGGAAAATTAAAGATACAGCCGATTCAAATATTCAGGAAAATCAGGGCAAGCTTTGTGTTATTATTGATGAAGAAATTCACCCTGGCATAACAGGAAATCTTGCCGGAAAACTTATGCAGGAAAAAAATGTTCCTGCAATTATTATTACTCAATCAGACGGTGTTTACAAAGGTTCAATGCGCAGCTGCAGAGGCTTTATTACTACTTCTTTTCTTTCATCCTTCGGCGACTTTTTTATTAATTTTGGAGGTCATAATGCGGCTGCAGGTTTTAGTTTTGAAAGTACAAAACTTGAATTATTTAATAAAAAACTAAAGGAATTATTGCCTTCTATAAACTTAGAAGAAGAAAATCTCGATATTAATATAGATGCAGAAATTCCTGCAGATTACTTATGTCCAGAATCGTTTAAAATTTTAAACATAATGGAACCTTTTGGGGCAGAAAATAAAGAGCTTCTGCTTGTTACAAAAAACGTAAAGCTTTGTGATGCAATGGTTCAGGGTAAAAAAGAACCTTACTCTCTTAAGCTTGTTTTTGAATGCGGTAAGCACAAATTCCCCGGAATGTTCTTTGGACAGGCAGAACGGCTAAAACAGGATATTAAAGTTGGTCAGACTTACGATATTCTGTATACAATGGTTTATAATTATTTTAATGGTAATGTAACACCACAATTCAGATTAAAGGAAGTACGAAAATCATGATTAAAATAAAAAAAATAATTCTTGCAGTAGCAGCTTTTATTCAGCTTTCATTTTGTTTTGGTAAAACAGCTTTTTTCACCTCGGAAAATTATAATCTTTCTGTAACTTATAACGAAACAATTGTTCCCGGCGATGCAGTTTTTGTGAGGATGTCTGTTACTCTTCCAAAAAATCATAAGAAAAATAAAAACGATTCCGACAAAAAAGGAGCTTTGCAACTTTACCAGGATAAAAAAGTAATTGAAAAAGCAAACTTTTATTCAATCGGAAAAAAGAAGTCGAACCAGACTTATACAGATATGCTCTGCGGTATTCCTGTTTCTCCATGGCTTACAGGCGGAAGTTTTTCTCTTAAAGTTCTTTTTTCTTTTGGTGAGGACGAAACCGGAGAATTTGTTCTTCCTTTAACTTTTAAATCACGCCAGTTTATTGAAGAAGTTATTGAACTTGATGCTTCGAATACAGCAATAAAAACAGATACAAGTCCGGAACGTACTGCACAGATTGAAAAATTAAACAATATTCTTTTTACTACTATGCCTGATGATGTTTATACTCTTAAAAAGTTTACATCACCAACAACCTCAACAAGATATACTGCATATTACGGAGACAGACGTACTTATGCATATTCAAATGGAAAATCTTCAACTTCACTTCATTATGGAAACGATTACGGAGTTCCTGAAGGTACCGAAGTTCGTGCCTGCGCAGATGGAAAAGTTGTTATGGCAGAAAATCGAATTTCAACAGGCTGGTCTATTGTAATTGAACATCTTCCAGGCTTATATAGTCTTTACTATCATCTTTCTTCAATGGATGTAAAAGAAGGAGATACTGTAAAACAGGGAGATTTGATTGGAAAATCAGGTTCAACAGGGCTTGCAACAGGGCCACATCTTCACTGGGAAATCAGATTAAATGGAAGCGCAGTAAGACCAGAATTTTTCCTTGATGACTTTACCTTTGAAGGCGAAAACTAAATCAAGCTCGATCCCTGAGCTTGTCGAAGGGCGCTATAACATCAGATTTCGCGTACTACAATTTTTCCGTCAGACAATATTTGTATAGAATAATAAACATCATTTTTACATTCAGAAAGATCTATTGAATAGGTTGTGGAATGTCCAAAGGTTGGAACTATAAAAATTTTCTTTGTTGCAAAACGCGCAATTTTATATAATTCTTGTCTTTCGTAAAGAGATGAATTGTGACCTAACAAAAGACATTGTCCGTTATCATCATAATATTTTTCTAGTAAAGTACCGCCATGTCTGTCTTTTTTGGTTTCCATTATGCGTTCTTTTCCATAAATGCGGAATGGAAAAATAAAAAACTTTTCTTTAAATGTTGTTTCTACAAAATCAACCGAAAGATAATTTCCAGACCAGGAACGTTCTATTGCGGCAATTTCGTTTCCTGCATTATCTACAACAGTAAAAGAAGCACTTATAGTATTGCCATCAGAGCTTGAAGAAGAACCATAAAGTTTTACTCTTAGAAATTCCTGCTGGGTTGGTTGTTTAAGTTGTTCGGCGGCATGATATACAGATATAAATGAAATAAAAATAAAGAAAACCCATATAAATACAAGCATAAAAAAGATTGTCAGGAGAAATTCTTTTATAGTAGTTGCTTCATTTTTCATAATAATTTCAAAAACTGTTCTTCTGTAATAACCGGAATCCCAAGTGCGGCAGCTTTTACATTTTTACTTGAACCGCTTGTAGTATCGTTTGTTACAAGATAAGTTAAATCTTTTGTAACTGATGATTTGCAGATTCCACCGTTTTTCTTTACTAACTGTTCTGCATCCTGACGCTTCATTGTAACAAGCTCGCCTGTAAAACAGAAAGATTTTCCTGCAAGCTTTCCGCCACTTGCACTTTCAATTGTAATAATTCCATCCTGAACAAGACGTCGCATTTCGGCAGCATTTTCACTAAGCCCCTGAACAATTGTGTGTGCCATTATCTGTGCAAAACCATATACATCTGCAATCTGATCTTCTGTTGCAAGCAGAAGTTTGTCTAAGGTATTAAAACCTGCCTGTACAAGTTTTTCGGCAAGAGTTTCTCCAAATCCTTCTATATCAAATCCTGCAAGAAAAACTGGAAGCGTCATATTTTTATGAGCTTGTATACTTTTATAGACTTTTTCAGCACCTAAAGATCTTTTTTCGTTTTCCATACTCTCTTCATTCAGAAAATATGGAACAAGTTCGTCCACAGTAAGTGTGTAAATATCAGAAATACATTTTAGTCTGCCGTTTTTAAAAAGCTGTGTTACAAGAGTTTCGCCAAGGTCTCGGATATCTACAGTCTGAACAAACTTCAAAAGCTGATGAAGCACGCGTTTTGAACAGGCTTTATTCGGGCAGTATAATCTTGAACCTTCATCTACAAGTTTAGTTCCACAAGTTTCGCAAACACTTGGAAAAACAATTTCGCTTGTCTGAATATCTTTTTCTTCTACGACACTTTCTATTTTTGGAATTATTTCTCCGCGTTTTACAACAACAACATGACTGCCAATACGAACATCAAGCTTACGCATTGTATCCGGATTTGCTAGACTGGCGCGCTGAACTTTTGTACCGTTTAATTCTACTTCATCAAAAATTGCAACAGGAGTATAAGTTGCTCCACTTTGACTCCACTCCACTTCACGCAAAATTGTTGTTGCTTCTTCAAGTGAAAATTTAAAAGCAATCTGTCTGTCCGGGCGGGCACGAGAAGCATCTTCATAATCTATGCGGTTTTCTTTTACTACAAGGCCGTCAATATCGTATTCAATATCCTTGCGTTCTTCCATTATTTTTGCACGATACGCAATTACACGCTCGGCATTTTTACAAATCACAAGTCTTACAACATTAAAACCACATGACATAAGCCAGGCAATTTTTTCTTTTTCATTTGTAAAATAAGACTGACCGTTTGTACTAAGTGCATCGTAAACTATGAGTTTTAGATATTCACTGCCAGTTCCGTCCTTACGTTTCATAAGTCCATTGGCGGCATTACGGCAGTTGGCTTTATCGCTAAAATATTTTTTATGTACCTCGTGAGTCATTATAACTTCGCCGCGGATTCCACCTGTAAAAGGAACAAGTTCTCCATCCTTATAAATTGCCGCATTTACTCCGCCCATCTTTTTTGCATTGGCTGTAATGTCGTCTCCAATACTGCCATCGCCACGAGTAACTGCACGAACGAGGTATCCGTTTTCATATTGAAGCTCAAGCGAAGCACCGTCAAGCTTATATTCTACTAAATATTCTTCGTATTCATGCTTTGCAGCCCAGGCTAAAAACTGTTCAGGGTTTGCTGCTTTTTCCTGACTTCCCATTGGCATAACATGGTGAATCTTTTCAAAGTTACCGGAGTCGGCACCAACACGCTGCAGTACGGCATTATTTGGATCAAGTGCTTTAAGCTCATCCCATAATGCATCAAATTCTGCATCACTAATCTCACCTTCGCCATTATAATAAGAGGTCTGATATTTTACGATTAATTTTTCCAGCTCCGAAATCCGCTCGTTCATAAAGCTTCCTCAGTTTTAAGCATCTGTTTTTTCAAACAGTATTTCTGTTATTTTCCGGTCTGCTGCAATTCCTTTGCGTTCAAACTTTGTGCTTGCACGCCAGGTCTGAGGTTCTGCAAAGCCATCGTATTTATTTTTTAAGTGTGGAGTTTGTTCAAGCTGTTCCAATGCAAATTCTGCATAATCAATTATGTCTGTTACAAAGTAAATATATCCGCCGGGAGTAAGCTTTTGAGCAAATAAATCTGTTTTAGGCCGTTGAACCAGACGTCTTTTATGATGACGTTTTTTATGCCATGGATCAGGGAAAAATATATGAAAACCATTTACAGAATTGTCGCCAATCATTACTTCAAGAACATCAAGTGCATCGTATTCAATTACATAAAGATTCTTAAGTTCCCGTTTTTTTATTTCGCTTAAAACCTTTCCTACTCCGGGTTTATGAACTTCTATTCCAAGATAATTTATATCTGGATTTTGTTCTGCAATTTTTACAGTTGCATCGCCCATGCCAAAACCAATTTCTACGATTATTGGATTTGTATTTCCAAATACATCTATAAAATTCAGCTTTTTATTTTCAAAAGGAATACACCACACAGGTGCAAGCTCCTTGTAGGAACGTTCCTGAGCTGCAGTCATTCTTCCCGAACGCATAACATAAGTTTTTACTGTACGACGATGTTCTATATTATCCATATTTAATTTCCAGGTACTACCTTTTCGAGCGGCATATTGCAAATAACTGTTCCATTCTGGTTTACCCAGGATTCCTGGAATTCTGCTGCTTCTCGATAATTATTCCAGATTCCACGCGCATCTGAAAGATCTGCTGAACGCGGACCATAATAAAGAACTTTTTTTGAATTGTCATATATTGTAAGCATTCTGGTACTGTAATATTTTTTCATTACTTGAGCTACATCAGACGCTTTTGTTTCATAAAGAGTTTTATCGTAATTCAAATTTCTTTTAATTTCTTTTTGTTCATCATCTGACTGTCGGAAAATGATTGTATATTCCCCGGAAGGAATCTGCAGGTTTTGAGGCAGAACAAAATTGGTAAATCCACAATACTTAACATTATCATCTGCAGCAAAAATCAAGTCATCGGCTTCCCAAACATATTCGTTCTTATTTGAAGAAACAGTGATTGTTTCAAATCTTCTTGGATTTGAATTTGCTTCTACAAAAACACTCATTCTTGCCTGCGGTAAAGCATCATAAGATTCATAATCAAAAATAATTGAAAGTCTTGCATTTGAAATATCTGGAACTGTATTTGAGCAGGCTGTAAAAATACTGAGTGAAAAAAGGATTGAGAAGAAAAAGAATAAATGATTTTTTGAAATGTGCCTGTTCATATATTAAAAGTTGAAGTTCAGCGTAATAACCGTAAGTTCACTTGCAGAGAACTGGTTTACTAAAGATTCAAACTTTACATTAACCTTCTTACATGCATCATCAAGATAAGAAAGATAGTACAAGCCCAAATCGGTTCCTTCCTGTCCATCCGGAAGTTCACGATAAAAGTCAATAAGTGTTTTCTTTGCAGTATTTGATGATTTTGCGTTATCAATGTTTTCTTTTACTTCCTGGAACTCATCATCTTTGTTATAAAGTGTTATCGAAAGCTTACCTTGTTTACCAATTGATGAAGAACCACCACCAAGCTTCCAGGAAATAAATACAAGTTCATGGTTACGCTGGAGTTCTGCTACAATTTTTGCACGAACCTCAGGATCGAAAATCAGGGAGTCAATATCTTCAACATCCTGATACATATTTCTTGCTTCTTTTCGGATATTGGTATTTTCATTATTGAGCGCAAGTTCCATTACCATTACCGAAATATATTCTGCAACCTTAGATTTTTCCATGTATGAACTGAGCAGGTTACGGATTGCAATAAACATTTCGTTTGCACCGTCGGCCTTATGGAACAAAGTAATAATATACCAGTTCATAAGACCAAGTCTGTTCATGAATTTTTCAGACATTAACAAATAAATATTCTTTTCTTCATCTGAATAATCCGGATTTGTCATTATAGCTTTCCAGATTGGATCAAGTATGCTTCGTCGTGTCTGCTGAATAATTGTCTCTTTATTTTGAAGGATTGAACGAAGCTGTCTTTCACTCATCTTTGTTTTTTCGTCAATAAGGTGCGAAGGATTTGCTCTGTTGTGCTTGCGTACACATTCACATTGAATAAGAGCGGCGTAAACATCGCGGTCAAACTGTTTGTACAAAAGCGAATAAACTACAACCTTTGAAAGGTCCATTACTTCCTGGCGTGACGAAACAAATTCAGACATTGAAATCTCAATTTTTGAAATATAGTCCAAAAGAATCATGCTCTGAATTGATTGCGGAGAAAATTTATTTAATGAAATACCGTATTCATCAACATTATCAGCCAGACGGAATCTCATAAGTTTTTTATTGTGACTGATAAAATTTGAAGCACCATCTTCGGTGAGGATTACTTTAAGAGGGAGTTCAATAATAAATTTTTTGTCGGACGCGCTCATTTTACCTTCTCAAATACTTTTTTTATTATCTTATATTATACACTATGGGTCTTGCATTGTAAACACTTAAATAATAAACTGAAAGTGGATGAAACCTTTAACAAAATCACTTTTAATGATTTTTTTCCTCTTTTTTGCAGCAATTCCTCTTTGTGCTCAAGAATCCTGTAACACAATGCTTGAATTTCTTAAAAAAGATGGGCTTCAACCACAGGTACAACTTCTAACAGCAAGCGGCACCAACAATCTTCCTTATAATATTATCGTCAATTTTTCATCTAAAGACACTAAAAGTGAGCATAATTTAATACTTTTGTTTGATTTAGATGAAGCTTACACCTGCTACGATTCCATTTCATCCATTTTTCCAGTATTACAGGAGCAGAATTATAATTCAACAGTAGTTTTTTGTTACGGAAGCAGTCTGGAATTGCCTAGAGACAACATAATTTACGGTTCCGAAGTTTTTGCCCGTTCACTTAATTCAGACGGTTCAAACGATGTATTTATAATTTGTCTTTCGGCCGAAAAAAATGCGATAATTCCCGGAAGCAACAAAAATCATTCACCTTCGTGGATGCTAAAAGACATGTTCGATGCTTTTAATTCGGCAAAACTAGCAGAAGATCTTCCTATTTGTTATATAAGCCAGGTTACAGATTATACATTTACAAAAAACAGAACTTTTCTTGCTTTTTTAGAGATGGATATTCCCTGTATTCTTGCACAAATTAAAGACAACCAGAAAGCTGCTGAGATTCTTATAAGTTGTATTAAAGATTATGAAAATTCATCTGCAAAACCTTACGATTCTCATACATTTATGTTCCGGATTTTTGGAAAACGCATCTGGTTTTCGGAATATAGAATTATAAATGCAATTATTATTTCTATTATTCTGGGATTTTTGTTCGTTTTTTGCATTGGATTTATTAATAAAAACATTAAGCGTGAATTCTGGCAGGAAATAAGTACTATATGGTATGCACTCCCGTTTATTTACATACTTTCTTACTGCGGCTTTTTTATTGGAAAAGGATTATATAAGCTTTTAATAAATGCAGACAATCCTAATTATACGGTTTATGGATTTATTATAATTCAGGCTTCAATTGCAACTCTTATGGTATCTGTTTTTTTTATGCTTAATCTTTCGCTTCAAAAAAAGTATACAACCCGTTCGCTTGATTTTCTGCTTGTTATTGTTACGTTTGTGAATCTTGTAATTTTCACACTGCTGGATATTTCTTTATTTCCAATTTTTCTTTTGATTTTTTTTGTTTCAGTTATTTCTTTAGTTTTCAGACGAAACTGGATTCATATAATTTTATTTGTCTTTCTGATTGTTCCTTTTATTCCGTATATAAACGCTCTTTTTACTATTTCTGACAAAAAAAGCCTGCATGAACTTCTTATAAACAGCAATGCCCTTCCCTTTTTATTATCGCTTGTTCTGTTGCCAGTTTATTTAATGTGGCTTAGAATACTTAATTCTATGAAAAAGCGTTATTCTAAAAAAAGAATTTATGCTTTGGTCATATCTGCAGCATATTTTTTTATAATGCTTTCTCTTTTTATTTTAAACCGTGTGTTTTATTCAAATAAGAATGAAGATAATCATGAAATCCAGATCTTTGAAGCACAAGATGATATTCAAAACGAATTTGATTTTTCACTTTCGTACAGCGACAGTTCCGTTTTTGACGATATTGTAAGACAGATAAAAATCACGTCGCCTGTTATACCTGTTTATTCCTGTGTAAAAGTTATTTCTCCAAATCCGGTTTTATATTCCGAAAATGATTATATGCTTAATAATCAGGGGCAAGCTGTATTCTTACTGCCATTGTATCCTTCTGCACAACTTGTATTTAATTATGGAACAAATCAATTGGAACAAGAGCTTTTTGTAGAACAGATTTTTTATTCCAAAGCTGATAATAAATATTATTCAATAACAAAATCTCTATTAACTAAGGATGCACAATGAGCGATGAAGAGAAAAAAATAAAACATTATTATCTTCACGCAGATCTTGATGCTTTTTTTGCTTCTGTAGAACAGCTTGATCATCCTGAATACAGAGGGAAACCTGTAATTGTCGGCGGAAAACCCGAAGACAAAAGAAGCGTTGTTTCTACTGCTTCATACGAGGCACGTGTTTTTGGAGTTCATTCTGCAATGCCAACTGCAAAAGCGTATCAGCTTTGTCCACAGGGAATTTTTGTTCATGGACGAATGAAGCGTTATTCTGAATTGTCATATCAGATAATGCAGATATTCAGCGATTTTTCTCCAGACGTCCAGCAAATGTCCATAGATGAAGCTTTTATTGATATAACAGGTACAGAAAAATTATTTGGTCCTCCAGAAGAAACAGCCCGCAGAATAAAAGAACGCGTTTTTAAGGAAACAGGCCTCACAGTTTCAATTGGTCTTGCTCCAACAAAATATCTGGCAAAGCTTGCAAGCGACATGCAAAAACCAGACGGCTTTTATATGATAAAGGAAGGTTCCGAAGAAGAATTCATGCTTAACCTTCCGCTTAAAAAAGTCTGGGGCATTGGTGATAAAACTTACGAAGCTTTAAAAATGTCAGGCTTAAAAACTACCCGCGATATTCATGAAAAAACACTCGAAGCACTTACTTTTATGTATGGACAAAATACCGGCGCTTTTTTATATAACGTTGTTCGAGGAATTGAAACAGTTACCTTTGAACGAAAATCTAAAAGTCATTCCATAAGTAACGAAACAACCTTCCCTTTTGATTTGACAAATATTTATACTGCAGAAACTGCAATGCTTGAGTTATGCCATTCTGTAATTTTCAGGCTTCTTAAAGAAAACGGTTTTTCAAGAACAGTTCAGGTAAAAATACGTTATGAAGATTTTTCTACAGTTTCAATTCAACAAACATATCCGCAGTCAATTCTTACTCTTGATTCTTTATATGAAGCTGCTAAAGAACTTTTTGAAAAAAAATATGAACGAGGACGTGGAATCCGTCTGCTTGGAATTGCACTTGAAAATATTGAAAAAACAGAACGTTCCTACCAGCCCGGACTTTTTGACGATGGAAATGAAAAAAAACAGAATGTTGAAAAGGCTATTTTGAAACTTGAAAAAAAGCATCCCGAAATAAAGATTCATAAAGCACGAATGCTTGAAAATATCAGTAAAACTACAAAGCTTATAATTGCCGTAATTGGACTTTGTTTTTTTAATATTGCTTTTAATAATTCTATCTTTTCGCAGGAACAACAGAAATCTGAAACTCAAAAGTATTACGAAATTTCGGGAACCTGGTCTGGAAACCTTAAAGGTTCCGTAGATTCAACTTTTGGAATGAAAAATCCCTTTGGCATAAGCGCAGCTCCTCCAGTTTTTGAACAGGAAGTTGATCTTTCTGCACTTATTAACATCACTCCACATTTTTATTTTGAAATGGAGTTTTTAGATAAGTTTTATAACAACACATACACGCTAGGCTATAAAGGCGAAGGATATTTAAATGAGTTTAAATTCTCCAATAGAAATATAACTTTTCCATCAGATTATTCCTCTTCAATAAATGGTTATAGTATTTCCGGTGGTAAAAATGAAGCTCCCGGAGTAATGCTTCACTTTGATGATTTTGAAAATAAAAAATGGAAGGGAGATTTTCTTTTACGCTATGACAAGACTGAACAAAAAACTGCACTCTTTTATGGGAACAACAGCATTCATGATACGACGACAGAGCTTTATTCATATGTTCATTCAAATTCATTTGTCATTCCGTCAGAAGCTGTTTTTCATATTCAAGATATTTTTATTCAATCTACAGCGGGCTCCTATAAAACAGAGGATGGTTTATATTTTTACAAGCTGTCTACGCAAGACTACATAATTGACAGTCAGAAAAAGCTTATTGTACTTAATGATTCAATTTATAATTTAATAAAGCAGGATTCTGTTCCTTATATTCTTATTACTTTTGATGACAGTGCCTTTTGCCAGACACTTTTACAAGACACAGGTTTTTATTCCGAAAGTTCAACTTTTGCAGGTCAGGTTCAGCAATTCTTTAGTTCCAAAAATCAAAGCATAGATTTACAGGATTATTCTCCACTTGAGCTTTCAAGCGTTACAAAAAACATAAACGGTACAACTGCATTTATAATTCAAAGCCCCGATTTCTTTTTGCCTTATATTTGTGCAAACAAGTATAAAGTTACTCCAAATCAATCAAGCGAATTTCTCATAAAAAACAAAGACACAGACAATACAGAAGCTTCATATTCTGTTCGCATAATTAATGATTTTTATTTTGCTCAAACAGATTTTCTTGAAGAAAAACAAGAATATGCCACAGTAGAAAATATTAATTTTACAAAAACAGATTTATTGAATGCGGCAAACCGATTTCCTTTTGCCGATATTTTTCCAGAAATTTATCTGCAGACAAAATCTGAAGTTTCATTTGTTTTTACAGAACGAACTACTACTCCCGTAAAACAATTTGACATTGGAAAAAAGGCTTCTGCCGGTTCGGTAAAAGTTTATAAAAACGGAGTTTTATTATCTGGTATAAATTATGACAGCGGTACAGGTTTTGTTACTTTAAATGAAACTGTTGGTGAACTTGATAAAATTTATATTGTTTATGAAGAAGAAAGCTCAGACACTTCAAACGGCTTTGTAACAACAGGATCAGGCTTTGCTTATAACATTCTTCCTTCGCTTATTTTTGATACAAGTTTTACAGGAAAATATCAGACAAAAGACAGTTTTGAAGAAGTTTCGAAAAATACATTTTCGGTATTAACAAACGGTCTTTCATATAAAGGGAAAAATCTTACCGCTTATGAAGCAGTTTCTACAGGTATAGAAACAAAAGAAGAACTGCCCGATTTTTTTGTAACAAAAAATGAAACCGGAATAAAATATGAAAACCAGAATGCGCTTGCGCAAATTATTGCCTCGCAAGGAATTTCTGTTAATACAGAAAATGGTAAAAAGGCTTCTGATTATATCAACACATTTATTAAAGGTTCTTATTCGCTTTTTGGAATTAAAGCAGGAGCAGATGCGTCTCTTTCATATTTAAATCTGCAGACAGCAGGCCATTCTTTAACGACACAAAATTCCATTTTGAATTTTCTAAATTTTGGTGAAATATATCGTTATTCAAAAGACGAACTTGAAAAAAAAGATTACATAGGCATTACAAGTCCTGTTAATAATTTTTCGTTTCAGACCTCAGCAAAAAATGGGGCACTTACAAACAGACAAAATTATCTTGCCGAAAACACAACTGAATTAAAGTTTGATCAAACCTCGCAGTTGGTAATCCTTAGATTTTCTGCAGAGCAGCAGGAACAGTTAGTCTTGTCTAACAACAATACAACACAAAATGAAAATTACTTTATTAGCTGGTATGACATTTCAAAAAAACAGTTTACACAAGGCGAAGAAAATTCTGAACGAAAAGAAGTTTTCTTTGCTCAATATAAAAGTTCATACAACTTCTTTAAACTTTCTCCAGATATCAGTTTTGAATTATCGGGCAAAAATCTGAAAACAGAACTAAATGAATTTCTTACGACAGATTCTTTAAAATTTACAATTCCTTTTTCTACACAAAACAATGCTTTTTCGTTTAATCTTATTCATAAAGGAACAATGCAAAAGCAAAATATACTTAATCAAAATTATTCAGATGATATAAATCAAATTTTTACAACACAAAAAGATTATTCTTTTTTCTATACAACAATTCCAGTTTATTCTCTGTTTGACAGTCAATATAAAACAAAAATACAAAATGCACCGGGTTCAATTGCAGGAGTTTTAGAATATGATTTTGCCTGGCGAAGAAAACTTTTTAATGATTTAAGAGATTTATATGTGCCTGTTTCTGCAACTGCAGGAGTTTCACGCGATGTGATAAACTCTGCAGAACGGACAAGCGACACTTATCAATTAAAGACAAAACTTTCTTTAAACTTTATTAACCTTTTTGGAAGTAACAGCGCCCTTAATTATTTTGACTGGTATAAACAGGAAGAATACACCGGCTTTGTTCAGGCAATTTTTAAGTTCGCAAAAGGATCAAACACAGAACCATATTTCCAGATTTCTTCCGGCGAAATTATAACTTTTTATATTCGGGATTCAAATACGCTTAATATTAATACAGATTTTTATATTGATAATTATATAAACTGGACATTTAAAACCTCTGCTGCCTGGAACAGAAACTCAAATACAAGCCTTTTGCTTGCACTTACTCATTTATGCTGGCAAGATTCTTTAAAGCTTAATCTTTCACCAAAAGTAAAAGACAGCTTCAGCATAACACTTTCAACTCAGAATAAAACTCATAAAGAAATTTATTCCTACTTACGCTCTTCGGAAATTACCTTTTTAACAAATTTTAATCTTACTTCTGCGGCAGGACTTTCGTTTGGTTACGAACAGGGAAAAACATTCAGACTTGGTTTAAACTATGAGCTTGGTTTGAAAATTACATTTTAGCTCGCAATTATTCTAATGGAGCAAAATATCCGCTTTCATCACGGCCACTACGATTCATTAAATAAACTTCAGTTTCTACAGGAAGATAACTTTGTCCAAAATTTTTCTGTAATGCCGAAACATATTTTAACTGGTAAGTTCCCTGAGGAATATTAATAATATCCCGAACAATTGTACTTAAACCTTCCGGGCGGAAAACATAATAATCTTCACCAGAAGTATTGTTCAAAATATAATCATATTCACGACTTACAGCTTGTTGTGCAACCTGAATAAATGAAAAATCAATTGCATTATTATTTAAATAAGCACAAAGCTCAGTGAGTGTATATTTTGCAAAAGAACTTTCTGTAACAGAACCATCTGAAATGAAAATTATTGAACGTTTTTTTGCCGCATTTATTAATTCATTTGCAGCAAGCCTTATTGCAAGATCTGAAGCAACAGACTTAGCGGCAGGAGTTTTTAGCGCTTCAATTGTGAAATCAGAAACACCATCCGGGCTTCCGGTATATTCTGTTACAGGAATTGCTCCCGCAGAAACAACTCGTAAAGAACCACGACCATTCATTGA
The DNA here is from genome assembly GCA_017617145.1 of Treponema sp. The sequence continues at coordinate 18,942 of JAFZWX010000019.1, forward strand.
TGCGGCAATTTCTTTTACTGCTGTTTCTACTTCTTCCTTGTAATTATTCATTGCAGAAGAGCGGTCAATTACTATTGTAATATCTGCGTAAGTATTATTTGCGGCACTTCCTATATATTGAAGATTAGAAACAGTACGCTTGTTTTCTGTAAAATAAAAGTTTTCGAGTTCAAGACCAACAACCGGCTGACGCTGACGATTTTCTACCTTTACTTCTACAGTAACTTCCGGAAACCTTGAAGCATCAATCTGTTGTATTTGAACAAAAAGACCTCCAACAAGCTCCTGAACCTTTGACATTACATATATTTCATCAGCAGTAATATCTGTAACTATAACGTTGTTATTTATATCAGGTACTGCAGCTGTAACTCTGCTTGGAGCGTTACCGGTCTTTGCATATTCAAAGATAGAACCTGTTGAAATATCAACAGAAACAATTTTATTCTGATCACAAACAATAAGAGAAGCGGCCCATAGTTTTATTGCTTCCGGTTTATTAAATGTATCTTTTTCAACCAGGTCACGAATATAGTTTCCGTTGCGGTCAAACTCATAAATGCAGCCTGTATCTTCATCTGCTACAAAAACGCTGTCTCCAACAACTGCAATTCCGGTTGGACATTTAAGCCCCGCAAAATCACCATCCTTTTGGCCAAAATAAAAAAGTCCATTTCCTTCTGCATCAAAAACATCCACACGACGGTTACCGTAATCTGTTACATATATTCGGCCCATTGAATCAACTGCTAAAAACTGAGGTCCAACAAGATTTCCAACACCCCTGCCCTTTGAGCCGATATATTTAATAAATTTGCCTTTTTCATTTAAGAGTGCAAGTCTGTCTCCGGCACTTTCACTAATTAAAAGATTTCCATCGGCAAGACGGATTATATCAAGTGGACGGTCAAAGCCTGTAAGAGGGCCTGTAATTCTTTCTATAACTTTTCCGTTCAAGGAAATTTTTATAAGTTCATTTGATGCATAACAAGTTACCCAGAAGCCACCGTCATAATCTGGTAAAACAGAAACAGGACCTGAAAAAACCATTGTTCCGTTTACAGTTCCTTCAAAGCTGCCTGATTCAGAAAGCCTCATAAGTTTATCTTCTGAATCGCCCGTAACTCTGCGTTCTTTTACAACTTCAATTTTATTATTAAGCAAAAGGCCGCCGTAACCATTGTCAGAAGCAATCTGCCAGTAAGAAAGAGCTGTTCCTTCCATACCAGCCTGATAATATGCTTTTCCAAGCCATTCCAGAATAAGATTGTCATTCGGCATATACGAAAGTGCTTTTTCAAACTGAACTATTGCATCATTATAGGAACCCTTATAAAAAGCCTGTACTCCTCTACGGAATTCTTCTGCGGCAAAGCCTTCTTCTCCGGTTCTAATTCTTTCTTCAGGAACAGTTAGTCCAGCATTATTGGTTGTCTGCTGTGCATTAAGACAGAAAAAAACTGAACATAAACAAATCAGGCTTAAAAACTTTTTCATCAACGGCCCGCCTTATCGAGCATCTGTATATGCTCCAGAATTGTTTCATTATCTTTATCAAGCATTTCTGCCTGCTCAAGATACTTTCTTGAATCCTCGTATAAACCAAGCTTGTAATATACCCAGCCAAGGGAATCTAAACAGGCTGCAGAATCAGGAGCATGATTAACTGCCTGCTTACATAAAGAAAGCGCCCTTGTTAAATCTTTATTTTCACAGGCAAGTACATAACCAAGTCCATTCATTGAAGTTAAGTTCTGCGGATTTTCTTCCAGAGATTTTTCATAATAAGCAAGACACTTTTCTGTATCATTTTGTTCCCAGGCAACAAAAGCTATTGCGGCATATACAGAAGGAGTCATATAACCAGTTTCTAAAAGCTTATTCAATTCAAAATCGGCAAGGCGACGGCGACCGGAAAGTGCATAAATAACGGCAAGCAGGAATCGGCATTGTAAGGTTCGTTCAAGATGAGTTCCAGAGGTTACTACCTGTTCCAGATATAAAAGTGCATCATCATAACGCTGGAGCTTTGCATAACAAAGTCCTAAATAATATGCAATTTCATTTTTATCTGCCCCGCAATCTACCGGCAGAGATAAGAAAAAAGAAAGTGCACCTGTATACGATTTTTGTCTGTAAAGAGAAATGCCTTGTCCTAAAATATTATCAGCCATTGGTCCCACCCACTTAACTTTTTATATATTTTACAACGAAAAACTCTTATAGTCTACTATAATTTAGTCCTTTACAACAACAGTTCCTTCTGATGGAACAACTTCATATACTTCCGGATGATACTGGAAGATTTTTTCAAACTCATTAATCTTCTTCATGAATTTTTCTTCATCGCTCTTACGAATTATTGCATATAAACAGCGTCCAAATCCTTTTCCGGTAATTCTGCCGCATGAAACAGGATTTGTAATCATTTCAAGATTTGGTTCAAGTTCACTTACGCGTTTAAGAATCCAGTCAATTTCGGGACAAGAAATATTATACATATCACGCATGCTTTCATGGCTATGGTTTACAGCTCTTGCAAACTTGAAAAAATCTACTTTTTCAAGACCATCACGAGCTTCAAGCAAATCATTATGTTCGCGAATTATACATAAAAGCTTGCGTCTTATATCTTCACTTACAACAGAAAGCTCTTCATTAATATCAGTTACGCTATTAACATACTGCCAGCCACCGTATGCATTATTCTTATTTTCCCTAAGATCACCCAATAAAAGTGCATTCTGAGGCTCAAAAAGAGTTTCTTCATTCCATACAGAAACACGAGGAACTTTTGTATCTACAAGAAAGATTTTTTTATCTTCAAAGTTGAAGGGAACATAATCCCAGGTATTTTTATTGTGATCTGTTATAATAAGATTATCTTTTTTTGCAAATAAAGCAGAATAATTATCGGCGATATAGTTATTTGTCTGTAAAAAGCGCCTGTTTCCACGTTCAATTACCTGTAAAAGCTGCTGTTCATTACAATTAAAATCAAAAAGCTCACTAATTGCTTTTGCTGCCGCACATTTTATTGCAGAAGTAATTCCAAAGCCAGCAGAAGGAAGTATTTCGCTATAGATTGTAATATCCATTCCGTATAAATCATAACCCATAGAAATAAAACCCGAAATAATTGCCTTTATAACATTGGCCCAGCGGTCTTCTTTCTTTAATTTCAAAGCGGAAATACTTGACTTTTTTCGTTCATTAAGCTGATGAAAATAAAATTTAAGCGACAGATCATCGCGTTTTGAAACAGCTACATAAACAGGAAGATCTACTGCCATTGACAGAGTCTTATCTTTAAAGAACCAGGAATGTTCTCCTATAAGATGAAAACGCCCCGGAGCCTTTACGGCAACATCAGGATTTTTCCCGTATTCAATATTATGTGTATCATTAAGAACTTTCAATTTATATCCCCCACACCTTCACTTTCGCTTTATTTATTGCATTTTTTGTTCAAGAGCGTTATATTTCAAATAAATAAAAACAGATATTCCATTATAAAATAATGACTTTGATTTTACAAGTTTTTTATTCAGTTTTTTCGGGTCTCCTGCTCACATTGGGCATTCCAAACGAATTATTTCTGCTCGGAAACCCATTTTATGCCTTTATTTCAATTATACCTTACTACATAGCAATCAGAAATGCTAAAAATTTCCGTCAGGCATATCTTTTAGGCTTTATTCAGACAATAACAACACATCTTTGTTCAAGCTTCTGGCTGGCATATTTTAAGGATTTTGCTATTTTTACACTTGGAGCATCGGCATTGGCAACTGCGTGCATTGGTGGTTCTCTTGCGCTTTTTATGTATGTTCCATTTTCCCGTTACCCTCATCAGTACAGGAAACTTGCTCCTTTCTGCTTAAAAAAGCCTTTTTATGAAGATCCTGCTTTTAGAATAATCTATTTTGCTTCGCTGTATACACTCTATGAATGGGCAAAATCAACTGGTTTTATAGGATATCCATGGGGCACAATTTCTTCTGCCATGTACAGATGGCATTCTTTTACGCAGCTTGCCGCAATTACAGGTACTTACGGAATAACTTTTCTTACTGTAATGTTTGACTGTATTGTTGTAGAAGCCGCCAATAGTCTGATTATTTCTTTTAAAGTTTTCCCTGATTACAAAAAAGAATGCTTTGTTCCTGTATTCAATGCTGCAAAAACCTTTGCAATTCTGTTTGCAATTACACTTTTCTGGGGAAACTGGGAATATCAAAGACCACGCACACCTGATAAGACGCTAACCACAGTAATGGTTCAGCAGAATTATGATCCCTGGCTTACGGCAAATGATTCTGAAACTGTATTAAAATCAGAAAAACTTACTCAGGAAAAGCTTGATGAACTTAAAAAGCTTGATAAACAACCGCAGCTTATTGTCTGGAGCGAAGGTTCATTACAAAGACAGTTTCCAAATGCATACGAAATATATAAATGGGAACCTGTTGAATATCCGCTGATTGATTTTCTTAAAAATAATAAAGTTCCATTATTAACCGGCGGCGTTTATCGCAAGACAGATTTTACCGAAAAAACAACAAATAATGAGGATGGAACTGTTACTGTAGAAAGCATACCTTCATACAGATACTACAACATTTCTGCAATGTTTGATTCTAAAGCAAATTTCCGCGGCTATTACGGCAAACTTCATCTTGTTCCATTTGCAGAATCTATTCCCGGCATAAATAACCCCATAATAAAAAAAATATTCAAAAAGGTTGTAGGCATTTCTGCAGGCTGGACTCAGGGAGAACAACTGACTTATTTTGAAATTCCATGCAATTATTATGCAGAAAAGACAGTTCCGCGTGTAAATAACATTAATATTTCTATTCCTTACGAAACGGCAAAAGAAAATGATCAGCCTCTGGTAAGAATCTGCGCTCCTGTTTGTTTTGATGACTCTTTTACAGATGTTATACGTCCTTTATTTCTTAACGGTGCTGAAATTTTTATAAATCTTACTGATGATTCCTGGTCTCTTAAAAAATCGAGTGAATACCAGCATTTCTGCATTGCTTCGTACAGGGCAATTGAATACAGAACAACTCTTGTACGCTCTACAAATGCAGGATATTCGGTAGTTGTAAATCCTTCAGGTCAGGTTATTGCAGACCAGCCGCTTTTTGAAGATTCGGCTATAGCTGTTGATGTTCCGGTTTACAAAAGAGTTATAACACCTTATGCACGCTTTGGAAACTGGCTTCCCTATACCTGTCTTTGTATTTTTGTTGTTGTTTCTATAATAATGGCATGCACCTTTACGCTTTATGATTACATTCCTTCTGAACGCAAAAAGCCTGTTCTTTTAAAAAAGCAGCGAAAACAACTTAAAAAACTTGAAAAAGAACTTGCAAAAAAGAACAAGAAACACAAAAAATAATTTTTGTCAATAGTTCATCTGCCTGATTTTTACCTAAGCACAAAAAAAAAATTTGTCAAGAAAAAAAGTTTAAAATATTTTTTCAAAATTTGTACGAATTCACTTGTTTTATCATATCTAGTGTTATATGATGTAATAACAACACTAAATGTATTATTAATTCAAAAAAGGGAATATAAAATGCGTTGTCCATATTGTGGGAGTTTAGAAGACAAGGTTCTTGAATCAAGAACCCTGATGCACGGGGAAAGCATCCGCCGCAGACGTGAATGTCAGGAATGCGGTTACAAATTCACCAGTTACGAACGCATTGACGAAAAACCTTTTATGGTTGTAAAAAGAGACGGTAGACGACAGCCTTTTGACAGATCTAAACTCGAAAAAGGAATCGACCGCGCTCTTGAAAAACGTCCCATTCCTACAGTCATGGTTGAACAGATTTCTAACGATATCGAAGACCAGGCAATCAAAATAGGAAAAGATGAACGCGAAATCTCAACCGCTGAATTAGGCGAACTTGTACTGGAAAAACTTTTCAGTATTGATAAGGTCGCATACATCAGATTCGCATCTGTTTACAGACACTTCGAGGATCTTGATGAATTTATTACAGAAGTAAAAAATATTGATAAAAGGGATGCTGCAAAAGCACAAGAGGGGAAAAAATGAGTGAACAGTCAATCTTTCCGGAATGGCGGAATTTCTTAGGTTCCAGTTCCGACCAAGAGACAAAAGGCTTTATTAAATCGGTAGTAAAGCGTTCTGGTGAAATAGCTGATTACGACAGATCAAAAATCGAAACAGCTATAAGTAAAGCAATTGAAGCTGTAGAAAAGAAAAAGGATCCGGACAGAGCTTCTGCCCTTACAGACAAGGTAGAAGAAAAGCTCCGTCTTCAGCTTGCAGGAGCACGCGCACATTCAATTCCAGCCATTGAAGAAATTCAGGATATTGTAGAAAGCGTTCTCATTGAAGCAAACGAAGTAGAAGTAGCAAAAGCCTACATTCTTTACCGTGCCCGCCACGAAGCAGTTCGCGATGCTAAAAACCTTATGGTAGACATTAACAAGACAATGGACGGCTACCTTGGTCAAAGCGACTGGCGTGTAAACGAAAACGCAAACGTAAACTTTTCTCTTGGAGGATTAATCCTTCATAACTCAGGTACAATTACAGCCAACTACTGGCTCAACAATATTTATTCAAAAGAAATTGCCGAAGCACACAAAACAGCTGCTTTCCATATTCATGATCTTTCAATGTTCAGCGGTTACTGTGCAGGATGGTCTCTTCGCCAGCTCATTGCAGAAGGACTAGGAGGAGTTCCAGATAAAATTACTTCTACACCGGCAACTCACCTTTCTACACTCGTAAATCAGATTGTAAACTTCTTGGGAATCATGCAGAACGAATGGGCAGGAGCTCAGGCTTTCAGTTCTTTCGATACATACCTTGCACCATTTATCCGTGCAGATCATCTTACAGAAAAGCAGGTTCGACAGTGCATCCAGAGCTACATTTATGGTGTAAATACTCCAAGCCGCTGGGGTTCACAGGCTCCATTTACAAATATCACTCTTGACTGGGTATGCCCTGATGACCTTAAAGATAAAAAAGCAATTGTTGGCGGAAAAGAACAGGATTACACTTATGGTGACTGCCAGAAAGAAATGGATATGATTAACAAAGTATTCATTGAACTTATGATTGAAGGTGATGCCGAAGGTCGTGGTTTTGCATACCCTATCCCTACATATAACATTACACGCGACTTTGACTGGAATTCAGAAAACGCAAAGCTGCTCTTTACAATGACAGCTCAGTATGGTACTCCAAACTTCCAGAACTTTGTTAATTCAGACTTAAACCCAAGCGATGTACGTTCTATGTGCTGCCGTCTTCAGCTTGACAAGCGAGAACTTCGCCGCCGTGGTGGTGGTCTTTTTGGTGCCGACGAATTTACAGGTTCTATCGGTGTAGTTACAATCAACCTTCCGCAGATTGCTTACCTTGCTAAGAACGAGGAAGAATTCTTTAAGAGACTTGATTACCTTATGGATCTTGCAAAAGAAAGCCTTTGTATTAAACGAAAGGTTATCCAGAAGCTTTATGATGGCGGACTTTTCCCTTATACCCGACGCTATCTTAAAACACTCACAAACCACTTTAATACAATCGGTCTTTGCGGCATGAACGAATGCTGCTTAAACTTCCTTGGTGTTAATATTTCTGACCCACGAGGAAAGGCCTTTGCCGAAAAGGTACTTACACATATGCGCGAAAAGATGCAGGATTATCAGGAGCAGACAGGAGACCTCTTCAACCTTGAAGCAACTCCTGCAGAGTCAACCTCTTACCGTCTTGCACGCCACGATAAAGAACAGTTCCCTGATATTATTACAAGCGGAACAAACGAGCCTTTCTATACAAACTCTTCACAGCTGCCTGTTGATTACACAGCCGATGTATTTGAAGCTTTGGATCATCAGGAAGCGCTGCAGACAAAGTATACAGGCGGTACAATGTTCCATGTTTACATGGGTGAAGCACTTAAGGACTGGAAATCTTGTGCAGATTTAGTACGCACTATTTCTCACAAATATAGAATTCCTTTCTTTACAATTTCGCCTACATATTCAATCTGTAAGATTCACGGTTATTTGACCGGTCAGCAGTTTGAATGTCCTAAGTGTAAGGCCGAAAAAGAAAAGGCACTCAAGGAAAAGCTTAAGGCGCTTGAACTTGAAAAAGAAAAAATTCTTGCAGCACAGACAAAATAAATTAAAGAATTTTAAGGTACTGTCCGAGAATTTTAGTGTCACAGGGTTGACAAATTACATAAACCACACTATATTTAGTGTAGGTGGAATAAATATAAAGTTGTAATAATTACAAAATAAAAACTTTATATGAAAATGGGAGGAGAAAAAAATGGAATTAAGAACGATTGAACAGGTAGAAAAAGAAATTGCCGAAACAAAGGCAGCACTTAATGACGTACACGGAAGCGAAACAGAAGTTTACGCACGAATCGTAGGATATTACAGAGCAGTAAAGCACTGGAACAAAGGTAAGCGCGACGAATTTGATCAGCGCAAAATGTTCACACTCGAAGCAAGCAAGGAATACGATATTACTGCTGCAGACGAACCATGTGACTGCGCTGCACCTAAAAAGCTTGCAAAGGAAGAACAGCCTGTTATGAATACAGAATCTGTTTCTTACGAAATGTATGTTCGCAAAACTTGTCCTAACTGCCCTCCTGTAAAGGCTTTTATGGCAGATCTTGAAATGCCAGGACGTTCAATTGATGTAGATACAGATGAAGGACTTGCAGAAGCCGGAAGCAAAGGTGTTTTTGCAGCTCCAACAGTAATCTTCTATAACAACGCAGGTGTAGAAACAGCACGCTGCCACAATGTAGAAGAACTCGAAGCCGTTGTAAACAAGGTTGCAGTAACTGCATAACTTATGAACGAGCTTTCGTTAAACGAACCTGCCGGTGTACTGGTAAAGACAACTTGTGTCGATTACCCGGGAATCCTGGCGGGTTCTTTTTTTCTAAAAGGATGTAATCTCCGCTGCCCCTACTGCTACAACACAGGACTTGTTCTTGGCAAAGATGACGGTACCCAGCCGCTCAACACAATACAGGAGCTTTTTGACCATCTTGAAAAAAGACAGGGAATTTTAAAAGGTCTTACTGTCAGTGGCGGCGAGCCTTTATTAAACCCATACACTCCACTCATTATACGCAAAGCGAAGGAACTTGGATATTTAGTAAAACTCGACACAAACGGTACTCTGCCCGACGAGCTGGAGGCCTTTATAAATGATGACCAGCTTCACCCGGATTTCATAGCAATGGACATTAAAACTTCCCCAGAAAGATACGCCGATGTCATTTGCCCTGCCTTTTCAAAATACCACGCCAACACAGAACATTTTATAAACGTCCTCACAAGAAGCGCCAAACTGCTAGCCGCCTACCCTTCAGACAACCGAGAATGGAGAACTGTTCTTGTGCCCCCGTTGGTTGGCAAAGAAGACATACAAAAAATGGCCGCCATTCTTCCAAAAGATGCCTCCTGGCAGTTCGCCCAGTTTATGAATCAAAACTGCCTAGACCCATCCTACAACGAAGTTTATCCATACAGCGACAATGAAGCCAAAGAAATTATTGAATACGCCAGAACATTTATTCCAAAGTCGGAACTGAGATAAAAAAAAATAAACATATAATAAAAAATTGCTCCCGTTTCAAATGGATTCAGATAGAAAACAGACATACGTGAGCGAGGGGTGGCTGCAAACTACATCTGAGCTTGCCGAGCGCAGCGAGTTGAATCTTCTTTGCAAGCTCAGCAGTAGTTTACAGACGCACCGCAGCGGAAGTATGTCTGTTTTCCACCAGTTCCAACTCACAAAGTGTTTATTTCCACCTGAATGCATATTTACAATCCCCCTTGACATTTCCCTTTATTTTTTATAAAGTACTAACATTGTTTTGGGGATATAGCTCAGCTGGTAGAGCACACGGCTCATATCCGTGCGGTCATAGGTCCGAGTCCTATTGTCCCTACTCAACGGTCATTTTCATAATGACCGTTTTTTTTATTTAACAGGCTATATATAGGAACTCTAAAAACTGCGGAGCGAAGGTTCGTGTTTTGCGGAATGTCCTTTTCGTTTAGTGGAGCAAAACACGGTTCTTCGCGTAAGCAGTTTTATAATTGAATATATTTTTCTGTTGATAAAATTAAAAAAACAGTCATTGAGTTTGCGACCGTAGGGAAAAATGGCTGAGTGCAACTTCCTTTGTTGCGTGAAGACATTTTTCCCGAGAGGGAGCAAACTCTATTTGAATGTATTTTATTTTTCTGTTGTTAAAATTAAAAAAACAGTTTATAATTATTTAATCTGATATAGGAGATTTCATATGAAAAAAATATTTATTATAGCCCTTTTGGCAAGCATTTTTACTTGTGCTGCTTTTGCAGAGAACCAGGATCTTTCAAATCCTAAGGATGAATCAAAATGGAGTGATATGACTTATGTAACAGCTCCAGTAATGAAGATTCTTGAATCCAAAGATTGTTATGTTATTATCTACCAGAAAAAATATGCAGGAACTGCAACAGTAACAATTCCAAAATCATGGAATAATTACAAAAAAGACACTCCAAGAAAGCTCAAGTTCCGCAATATTAAAAATCCAAATGCATCTTTCATCACTGTCATTAAAAAAGGCGGTGAATTCCATCATGTTATTCTTTCCTGCCCAATGCAAAAGAACAATAGTCTTTGGGGTATTATTTCAAACAACCTTGTCGTTGAAGGTGCAGACAAAGAAACACTTGAAGAATTAGATATCTAAAATGAGCATTATTACTCAACAAGATTCAGACTCATTAAAAGAATTTATTCAAATTCATAATAATTTCATTATAATCGGTCACAAAGAACCCGATGGTGATTGTATTTCCGCATGTCTTGGGCTTGCTTCTATTCTTGACTATTATAAAAAACCATACAAGCTTATTTCTGCAGGTCCTTTTAAACGTCAGGAAATCAAAAAATATGAATCGAAATTCACAGATAAAATTGAATTCATGGACTCAGAAGAACGAAACCATACAGGACTTCTAATAACTGACTGTTCAGAAATATCAAGACTTGGTGATATTGATTTTGATTTCAAGGGTTTAGACACATTTATAATTGATCATCATAAAACTTCCGGATTATCTGAAAACGCAAAAGGTTATATAAATGGCGAAGCACCGGCAGCCGCTTTTCTTGTTCAGCTATTTTATGAAGCTTTAATCGGCCCTCTTCCAAAAGAACTTGCCGAAATCATTTTTTTTGGAATATGTACCGACACAGGATTTTTCAGATTTCTGACTTCATCTAATGAAGCTGCCGAAGTATTTAATGCCTCTGCAAGATTAAATTCTTATGGTGCAGATCCTCGCACAACCTACAATGATATTAATAATGGTAAACCCTGGAATACGCGCAAACTGCTTGGTCTTCTTCTTTCAAGAGCAGAACGTCATTTAAATGGCAAACTTATAATTACCTATGAAACCTTAGAAGATACACATAAACTTGGAACAGAAGGTCGTGATTCCGATGCACTGTATCAGCTTCTTCTTTCTACAAAAGATGTTGAAGCTGCAGTCTTTTTACGCCAAGACACTCCTACTACATGTACCGGCGGTTTTCGTTCTCTTGATAAAGTTGATGTTTCTATAATTGCTTCCAAATTTGGAGGCGGTGGACACAAAAATGCTTCGGGAATGAGCTGTGAAGGTAAAATTGATACACTTATTCCTTCAATAGTAAAAGAATTTGCACGCATAATATAATACAAGTAAAATCGTTTTAAATAATTCATCTCTCGTTATAAAATTAACGTTTCTCAAAAATAACGTTATAAGGAGGTTTTTATGACGAGAGATGAGATCGAAACAATTCCTGAATTAGTAAAATCGGGAAAAATGAACTGGGAACAAGTTGCAAAAGAACTTGTTGTATTCATTATGCGCAACAAACCCATGTTCGGGCTTCAAAAATATGATGAAGATTTCATAAGCGATTTCATCATACAATTCTTAGTCAGAGGCCCGGATGCACTTGCGGAATATGATATCACTAAAGGCGGATTTATGTCATATCTGTTTTGTATGATTAAAAACATAATTACCAGCCTCAATAAAAAAGCTGCACTTAATTCCAGAATTGAATATCACAATGTAAGTGAAAGTATTGCAAATTATCAGAACAAGGTTGATGCATACCAGAACATCAATTACGAAGAATTTGAGCGCCCAAAAGTTCCTTATACATACAAACCTGTTTCTTATAAGGATTTTCAGATAGCATGCAAAACAGATAGTTATCATATTAAGCGGATTATTTCTTCCGAAGAATCAGCTTTTGAAGCAGATATTAAGAAAAAATTAAAAGGATATTCGCCAAAAATGATTCAGAACATTGTAATAGTACTTGCATTAAAATCTTCATATTACATTACTGATGATCAGATTGAAAAAATCTCAAAACTGCTGAATATCGATAAAACTTCAATTCATGAAATTATACAGGAATTAAAAACTCTCATGGATTCAAGGATTTCTAATAAAGAAAAAATCGAAATACGCAGAAACAGAGCTTATTATAATCACAAAACAATGCGTGATCAGATAAAATGGAATGAACTCAATTCAAGTGAACCACAATATGAAAATCTTAAATTAAATCGGAAATATGAAAAAAATACCAGAAGCTGGAAAACCCTTAATCATCAACTTGAAGAAGGAAAAATTCTTATCCGCCCTACTACAAAACTTATTGCAAAAGTTCTTGGTATAAGCTCCAGGCAAGTTACTTATTATCAGACAACTGCCAGAAAACTTGGAATAAAAATCGACAAAGTTTGATTTTTATTTGACTTATCTGTATTATGTCAATATGAAAATATATTTAGCAACAGGAAACAAAAATAAAAAACGTGAAATGGTCGAACTTCTTCCCGATCATGAAATTGTAATCCCTTCAGATGAAAACATAGAATTTGATCCAGACGAAACAGGAACAACATTTTATGAAAACAGCCTCATCAAAGCTAAGGCTTTATATGATATAGTACATTATCCGGTGATTGCGGACGATTCAGGTATCTGCGTTGACGCATTGGGAGGATCACCCGGAATCTATTCTTCACGCTATGCAGGCCCCGATTTTATGCAGGGAAAGCCTGATGGTACAAAAATCTCTCAGGAAGAACAAAATATTTTTATAATTCAACAAACAAATGATATTATAAAAAGCGGTAATTTACCACAAATGCCATATTTGAACGGTCCCCGCTCCTGCCACTACACATGCGCTATGGTTTTATATGCAGGTCCCGATCGTCTTTTTGTAGCCCAGGAAACCTTTGAAGGCGCGCTCATTGAAGATATTAAAAATCAAGCCGGAACAGGCGGCTTTGGCTACGACCCGATTGTTTTTTTGCCACAATATAATAAAACAGTAGCGCAGCTTACGGCAGATGAAAAAAATGCAATTTCTCATAGAGGAAAAGCAGTCAGGGCTATAAAAAGAATAATTGATTCAGGAATATAATAAAAAATATATAAATCAATTCGAAAATGCCAGATATGGAGTGTTATTTGGTTAAATTATAAAAAAACTGGCGGAAGCGAAGTGCAGGAGACAAAAACGCTCTGAAGTGCGGCCGCAAGGCGGCCAAGTATATAATTCCAAGGCACTTCAGCGCGTAAGGGGTGAACCCCTGGTTTTGGCTCATGCACTCCGCTGGGAGCCAGTTTTTTTTAAATAAATAAATTTTCACTCCATATCTGACATTTTCAAAAAAAAATTCACTTTTTTTTATAAATTTCTCTAAAGTATTATTTTAATGTTACCGAAATTTAATGTAGAACCGTTATGATTGCGTCGACTTCGTAGAAGCAGCATTCAGATGGTTTTAGCAAAGATGTGTAGATGTAGCCTTGTAAACATTTGCACATTTTTGCATCTTTTCAATTCAGAAGAAAGGATTCTTCTGCTACATATTCCAAGGAGGAATACTATGGTTATCAACCACAACATGTCGGCAATGTTTGCCAATCGTCAGCTCGGAATTACAGGGCTTAGTCTTGACAAGGACATGGAGAAACTCTCTTCAGGCATGAGAATCAATCGCGCCGGAGATGATGCTTCAGGTCTCGCAGTATCTGAAAAGATGCGCAGCCAGATCAGAGGTTTGAATCAGGCAGCTCAGAACGCTCAGAATGGAATCAGCTTTATCCAGACAACAGAAGGTTATCTTCAGGAAACAACTGATCTTATGCAGCGTATCCGCGAATTAGCTGTTCAGTCTTCTAACGGAATTTATTCTGACGAAGATCGTATGCAAATTCAGGTTGAAATTTCTGCTCTTGTATCAGAAGTAGACCGTATTGCAAGTTCAGCTCAGTTCAACGGAATGAACATGCTTACAGGACGCTTTGCTCAGCCAATGGGAGAAAATGTTGTAACAGGTTCTATGTGGTTCCATATTGGTGCTAACATGGATCAGAGAACACAGGTTTATATCGGAACAATGTCTGCAATGGCACTTGGCATTCGCGAAATTGGTTCTGAAGAAAAACTTTCTCTTGCAACACCGGAAGATGCCAACCGTGCAATCGGAACAATCGATGAAGCACTCAAAAAGATCAACAAGCAGCGTGCAGACCTTGGTGCTTACCAGAACCGTCTTGAGCTCACAGTTAAGGGCTTGAACATTTCTGCAGAAAACCTCCAGGCTTCTGAATCACGTATTCGTGATACAGACATGGCTTCTCAGATGGTAGAGTTCACAAAGAATTCTGTACTTCAGCAGGCTGGAACAGCTATGCTGGCACAGGCAAACAGCCAGAGCCAGAATGTGCTCAGTCTTTTGAGATAGTTTCTGACATGTTTAATAAATAGGAAGGTGGGAGCGGTAATCAATTTATCTGCTCCCCTTCTCTATTTTTTTCCGATTGGCGGTGTTTTCTTAATTATTTTTCTTAACAAAACATCGATTTTATTGTATAATTTACGTAATTTCAGTACGTATTGTTCTTTGAAATAGTGCCTGCAATGTTTGCATGGTGACAGCAGAAACAGACGATTTAGTAAAAAAGATTGTCTGTTCCTGCTGTATGGGTCTGAAACTAACCTGGGGGCGCAGAACCAGATTAGCCTTCACCTGCAGGATAAAAACATGACGTTTTTATTTTAAGTAAACATGGAGGGCACAACTATGATTATTAATCACAACATGAGCTCGCTCTATACAGATCGTGTTTTGAATATTTCTAATGATTCAATCATGAAAAATATGGAGAAGCTCTCTTCTGGTGAACGCATCAATCGCGCCGGAGACGATGCATCAGGACTTGCTGTATCAGAAAAGATGCGCAGCCAAATCCGCGGACTTAACCAGGCTAGTAAGAACATCACAAATGCTGTTTCTTTCATTCAGACAACAGAAGGTTATCTTGGTGAAACAACAGACATTCTTCAGCGTGTTCGTGAGCTTGCTGTACAGTCTGCAAATGGTATCTACAGCGATGAAGATCGTATGCAGATTCAGGTTGAAGTATCACAGCTCGTTGCTGAAGTTGACCGCATTGCTAGCGTAGCTCAGTTCAACGGTATGAATATGCTCACTGGACGTTTTGCATCTGAAGGACCAAGCGTAATGCAGTTCCAGGTTGGTGCAAATATGGACCAGAACACCAGAGTATTTATCGGTACAATGACTGCTCAGGCTCTTGGCCTTAAGGGCGCTCAGGGTGGCGATGAACAAATTGCAATTTCTGATCCTGAACAGGCAAACATGGTTTTGGGAACTGTTGATGAAGCTTTGAAAGTTGTCAACAAACAGAGAGCAGACCTTGGTGCTTATCAGAACAGATTTGAACTTGCTGCTAAAGGCGTTAACGTTGCTGCAGAGAACACACAGGCTTCAGAATCTCGTATCCGTGATACAGATATGGCTTCTGAAATGGTTGAGTTCACAAAGAACAGCATTCTCACACAAGCTGGTACTGCAATGCTCGCTCAGGCAAACTCACAGTCACAGACTGTACTTGCACTGTTGCAGTAGTTCTAAACGTCAAAGAAATAACTGGATGTCATTTTTTTGACGTTGTATATAATTGGAAGGGGTGCGCCCCCCTTCTGATTATTTTTCAAGGATGAAACAAATTCAATAAAGTTGGGTTTGTGCAATACAAGGAGGAGAGCCAATGAATGCTATAACTTCAAACGCTATCGTTCATACGGCAATGGATGGCCAGTCTCTCTACTCGTCTGCTGTCACAATGTCTAAAAGCAATGTGTTAAAACAGACTGTGGAACCTATAACTCCAACTGGAGCTCAGGTTGCACAAAACATTGAGCAGAATCTTGCTGAAATAAAGGAAGATTCACAGCAGCTCCAAAAGATGTACGAAATGGTGGACGGAAGGAAACTTCAGTTCAACGTTAACAAAGAACTTGGCTCAGTTGTTGTACGCGTAGTTGATTCCAATACCAATCAGGTATTAAAGGAGATTCCGTCGGAAGACATACAGAAGTTAAAACTCAGACTTCGTAAAGCGATGGGCAACTTGTTCGACGCTAAGATTTAGAAGTTTTAATAACTAAAAAAGTTTTCTGGCAGTAAAAATATGGCTGGATTATCAATACCAGGCGTCACAGATACATATAATACAAATGATACTGTGGAAAAACTTATGCAAATCGAGCGGATTCCGTTAACAAGGGAACAGAATCAGCTCGATGAGTATAAGTCTCAACAGACAGCCTGGCGCGAAGTAAACACCCAACTCACTTCTCTGCGCGACAGCACAAAAACACTATATTCATACGAAAATCCGTTTAATAATAAATTAACTACCTCAACAGATGAAAATGCAATTACTGCAACTGCAAATCGTGGAGCAGATATTCAGTCTTTTAAAATTGACGTAATTCAGCCGGCCACAGCAGATAGATTTTTATCTGATGAACTTGAGTCAGATTATAAAGTTCCAGCAGGAGTATATACCTACAAGGTTGGCGAAAAACAGCTTACTGTAAACTGGAAAGGTGGAAGCTTAAAAGATTTTTCGGCAGCAATTAATAAACGCAGCAATGGTATTGTAAAATCAATGCTTGTTGGTGCAAGTGCAGGTAAAAAAACACTTTTAATTGAAGCTCTTTCGACAGGAAAAGAAAATAAACTTATTTTCGAAGGAGCAGCAAAGGATTTTGCCATAGAAACAGGAATGATTTCACCGGCAAAAGCAAACACTTCTACATTCGGAAACGCAACTACAGAACTCAAACAAGTTTCATTTAAAGAAACAGGCAAACAAGATGGAATGCCTGATGTTTCTGTAACGCGCACACAGATTATCGAAGGAAAAGTTAATGTAGCCCCTAGAGGTGGTTATGAGGTTTCAATTCCTCAAAGTGCGGCTAATAATTCAAATACACATATTTCTTTTTCTGTAAAAGCAACTTCTGTTGAAGATATCACAGATGAGATTAATAATTCTATTCAGGAGCCCGTAATTCCAGCGGGAGGAATTGCAGAATTTGGTGGAATAACAATTGAAAATGCAAGTTCCGAAACACTACTCCCTAAAACTACTCAGAAAGTTGAACCAGTAGATTCTGTTACTTCAAAAAATCTTATTTATGCAGTTTTTAATGACGGAACTGAAAAAGTAATTTCTACACCTGATATTTTAAATGAAAAAGAACAAACACTTGATTTAGATTTATCTGAATACAAAGGAATCAAATCTATTTCGGTACGAAATGTAAATACAGGTTATAAACTTGAAATATCAGAATTCACCGCTTATGATTCTTCTGCAAATTTGGGCTACTCCCCTAACCATGCAATTGCCGAAGCAGGTGATGCAATAATCAAATATGAAGGTATAACAATTGTCCGTCCATCAAATGAAATTGATGATGTTGTACCGGAAATAACTTTGAATGTTCATGATAAAACAGAAAAAACTGCAACAATAGCTGTAAAGGTTGATAAAGAAGCTTCAAAAAATGCACTTATTGAATTTGTTGGAAAATATAATCAGGCTGTTGCAAAAATCAATGTACTTTCTCAAAACAAACCGGAAATAATAAACGAGCTTGATTATCTTACAGATGACGAAAAAGAAAAGCTTACCGAACAGCTTGGTATTTTCAGTACAGATTTTTCACTCACAAATATCAAAAGTAATATGCAGACCATCATTTCTTCAAATTACAAATTCGAAGAAAACTCTGAAATAACTGCTCTCTCTCAACTTGGAATTGCTACAAATGCTTCTGGTTTTTCAGGTTCGTATTCACAAAGCAAGCTTCGAGGTTATCTTGAAATTGACGAAAAAAAACTTGATGAAGCACTTGAAAATAATCTTGATGATATTAAAAATCTTTTTGGTTACGACACAGACGGAGATTTAATAATTGATGAAGGTATTGCATATAAGTTAGATAAACAAATTACTGCATACACTCAGACAGGTGGAATTATAGCGCTTAAAACCTCAACTCTTGATTCAAAAATCAAAAGCTCACAATCACGAATTACAAAACTTGAGGATCAAATGGAGAAAAAAGAGTCTGAATTAAGGCAAAAATACAGCACTATGGAAGGCTCGTTAAGTAGTCTAGAAAATCAACAGACCACAATTTCAAATTTCACAAAGCAACAGAATAAACAGAACTAAACGGGAGGAAATAATGATTAGTTTTTATATAAATGGTGAACCGGTAGAAGTTCAGCTTGAAGGTGAAGAAACAATAGGTGATGTTTTAAAATCATTTGAAATAACATGTGAAGAAAATTCTGCTGCTGTTATTGGAATAACTGTAGATGATAAACCAATTACTGCCGAAACCTTTGATAATGAAGCCGCAAAGCCACTTGGAAAAGATACTAAATTTGATTTTTCTGTTGTAACAAAGGATTCAATACGCGAATCTTTTACAGCGCTTTCAAGATTATTTGAAGAACTTTCTTTAAAAATGGAAGATGTACCTGTTGCACTCCAAAGCGGAAAAAATAAAGAAGTAAGCGATTCAATTAAAAAAGTTGCAGACAGTATTGATAACTTCTGCCACATTGCTGCTCTTGCAAGTTTATTCCCGCAGGACTTTGGTTCAACAACTATTGACGGCAAACAGTTTTCAGAATTTTTTGAAGATTTTTCACCTGTACTCACAGATTTTGAACAGGCACTTGCTAACAACGACACAGTACTAATAGGTGATTTATCGGAATATGAAATATGTCCAAGATTAAAAGCAATTTCTAAAGCTTTGAATCAAATGTAATATTTTTGGAGGCAGGAAAATGACTTCACCATTTCAAATAGGTTCATCTCCACTTGATGCTCGCGCTGGTTTTCCAATAGGTATGTTTCTTCTTGGAGTTATTCTTCTTGCAACTATTATAGGCGGTATCTGGATTTTAACAAAGCATTTACTTGATTACAGAAAATCAGATAAATATATTCAAAAGCAGCTTGAAAGAATTACAACACAAAAAGATGTTAAAAAGTTTTCAGATACAAACAGACTTACTCCCGATATGTCTATCCTTTTATGGGATATCTGTAAAACTATGAAAATGCCTAATATCAATTATCTTATAAAACAACCTGAAATTGTTGCAGATAATTTTAAACAATATTACTACAAATTAAAGGAACAAAATGTAAGCCAGGAAGATCTTAATCTTTTTTTTGAACTTGATTTTGTACTGGAAAAAATTTCTGCTGCAACAAAAGGTCTTTTATCTACTAAACAGTTTCCTCTTGAAAGTATTGTTTTCTATCTGACTCAACAAAGTGAACAGTTTCCTTTTTATGTTAAGGCAAATACAAATGATTTTCTGGCTTTAGAAATACCTAAATTCATGTATGATAATCCTAACTTAAAACCGCCAGTACTTGAACGCTTAAGATTTATAACAAAAGCACAGAATGGAATGACATATCACTTTACTTCAAGAGCTATGCGTTACCAGACAAACCCCGATGGAAAAATTCATTTAATTGTTAAGCATTCAGAAGATTTAGTAAATCAGGCACACCGAAATTCAAAGCGAGAATTTCTTGATACAGAATGTCTTTTTTCTCCGGCACATCTTGTACATACTGTTGAAAATGAAAAGAAAAAAAAGCATAACACAGAAGAAGATTTTGTTGTACGAGAAAAAGAATATGAAGGCCGTATTACAAATATTTCTTCAGGAGGATGCTGTATAAAAACAACACTTCCAATTAAAGAAAAGCAATACCTTTCATTACGAGTTCCTTCTCTTGAACTTCACGAGCACATGATTGGAATTATACGAAAAACCAGAAAACTCATAGATAATTCATATAATCTGCATATTCAATTCTTAAAAATATCGCTTGAATCTAAAAACAAAATTAATGCATATGCATTTAAATATGAAATATAAAGTTGCAGGCAAAATGACAAGCCTTTATTGTCTATTTTAATTTTTTCATATATAATTATTAGAATATGAGAGTCACTGAATTGACTAATCTGCAGCGAAAAGATGTGCAGATTTTTTACATTCGTAAGTATACCGCTACCGCTGTGCTTGATTTAACTGCGCGAACTGCAAATGTAGATATTGAGTTTACAATTGAAATGAACAGTTTCGGCAACAAAAATTATTCACTCTCGATTAACAGTCCTATTGATTATCCGCTTATTCCAATACGAAAATCAATTTTAGAATATATAACAAATCTAGAAATGGAAGGCAAATTACCTTGCTGACTTTCACAACATCTTCTGCAGAAGAAACAATCGAACTCGGAAAAAAAATCGGAAGACTTTTAAAAAAAGGTGATATAATTGCCATGCAAGGAACACTCGCTGCAGGTAAAACTACAATAACAAAAGGAATTGCAGCCGCGCTTGGAATTACAGAAACAATTACAAGTCCAACCTTTTGCTTAATAAGTGAATACCAGGGAACCATGCCGCTTTATCACATGGATGTTTATCGTCTGGACGGCACAGAGGATTTTATAAATCTTGGAACAGATGATATGCTTTATGGTGATGGAGTAAGTATTATTGAGTGGAGTGAAAAAATAATGGAAGAACTTCCTTCAAACACAATTGTTCTTAAAATTACTCCTCAGGAAGACGGAAAAAGAATTATTGAAATTGATAACTGGCAGAATGGAGAAATAAAGTAATATGAAAGCTTTGGCAATTGACTGTGCCTGTTCACGTCTTACTGTTGCAGCAAAAAACGAAGATAAAACCTGCACCGCAATTTATGATATAGGAATGCGCCAGTCCGAAACTCTAGTTCCCGCACTTGATTTTGTTTTAGAAAAAGCAGGACTTGCAAAAAACGAACTTGACTACACTACCCTTACAATTGGCCCTGGAAGTTTTACAGGTTTACGTTTAGGCATTTCTGCCCTCAAAGCCATTGAATGTGCCTTTGGAACTCCGGTTTACGGAATATCTTCATTGGAAACTTATGCTTTTCCGTATGCCTGCTTAGGCCTTCCAATCCTATCATGCATCGACGCCAACAAAGACCGCTTTTTCGCAGGTGTTTATATTAACGGTCAAAACACTATCCCAGACGGTGACTACGATATTCCATTCCTTGCTGAAAAACTTAAAGAAGAAAAGAAAATCATCTTAGCCGGCTTTGAAAAAGACACCACAAAATTAAAAAGTCTGCTTTCTGCAACACTGCCGCAACTTGAACTTATCCAAATGCCAGTTACACCAGTAACAACAGATTCCTTATTTAAACTAGCCGAACAAAAAATATCCAAACAAGAATCACCTCTCCAAGAATACGATGGTCCAATTTACCTGCGTGCCAGCGAAGCCGAAATTAAATTAAATAAGTAATCACTTTAAAAAATAAAAAAGCGCGGAGCGAAGGTTCACATTTTGCGGAACGTCCTCTTCGTTTGGTGGAGCAAAATGTGGTTCTTCGCGGGAGCGCTTTTTTATTTTTTACTCTTGATTAATTATTATTATTTTTTAAGCAATTTCGACAACGCACTAACCGCATCAATTGCATTCGACGTAGCCGGTTCTTTCGGTGCAACCGCAGCTTTATTTTCCTTCTGAATTGCATCAAAAACTTCCTGACGGAACACCTTAACATTTTTAGGAGCTTCTACACCAATCTTAACTTGATCCCCATGAACATCAATCAGTGTAATTGTAATTTCATCTCCAATTTTGATTTTTTCATCAATTTTACGCGAAAGAATAAGCATTAGTTTTCTCCTTTCGCTTTTAATGCATCAATAATATTTACTTTTGTACTCCATCTGTTGTCGCTTAATATTACCTGCATACATTTCCTGTTCGTCTTATTAATAACGAGAGGTCCTTGAAAATTGGCAGTAATTGCAGAACCATCCTGTGGAACTGTAACTATTGTCATTATAATAATATCTTCCGGCTTTTCTATTCCGATTTTTGAAAGAGATTCATCATCAATATCTGTTTCATAATTTGAAGAAATTAAGAACGGATCAACTATTAAAAAAGCAAGATTCATATCTTCTAAAGATTGAAGCCACAAAAACGGTTCATAATCAGAATCGCACAGTGCAAATTTTGTGTACTGTTCAAAACCGAATAAACCTTCCGGGATTGTGAGCATCCTTTCTTCAGGTATATCAATTCTTCCTTTTGCCTTTGTCATAACTTCCATTTTGTTTACTTCCTTTGTTCATTATTTCATATAATTAAGCAGTGTCGAACTGTACATTTTACCTGCTTGACTTAAGGTTGCCTGATTTGTGTAATCAAGCATTTTGAGGTTTGTGATAGCCTCTGTATAGTCAAGGTCACCTTCGCGTGAAATCTGCTGTGTTACATCAAGTGCTAACTTTGAGCTTCTTGTTGCATTCAACTGAGCTCTTTCATATTCACTGCCCGATTTTGCAAGACGACTTACAAGACTATTTATTCCCTGGTCAAGCACCCCAAGTACTCTTCCACCAATTGATTCCTGATCTCCAGAAAGAAGTGCATTTCTAAAGGCAATTACAGCATCAAACATTGAACCACCTGCAACACGAACACCGTCTCCAAGATTATATGGTGGTCGCTGAGAAACATCCTTTACAAGTCCAAGCTCATTCAAAACATTACCTTCAACATCTTGTAGCCAAAGCTGTCTTGCATCTGTAGTTTCAAAATTTAGTCCGTTACGGATTGGATCAAGACTTGCCTTTACAGCTGCGCCGCTATTATTGATTTTGCTGATTACTGAATAAATGTTATCGCCTTCGCTAATTTTAATTTCTACACCGTCAACACTTATAATTCCATCACGATTTGCCTGCCACTGTGAAGCATCGCGGGCACCAAATACCTGCTGATTTTCTGCCCAGAAGGTTTTGTTTCCTGCATTGTCATTTACAAGATATTTGTTTTCATCAACTTCTACCTGATTAACATTAATATTTCCGTTGTAGCGTACATTCTGAATTAGAGGAATTCCAGAACCTTCAACGTTTCCCATTTCAATATCAAAGGCTGTTGCTTTTGTATTTGTTCCTGCAAAAATTGATTTTCCATCGGAGTCAATTGCATTCGCATTTTGAATAAGCGACTTCAAAAGTTCATCAACTTCTGTTGCCATATTCTTCATATCTTCTTTGTTGTAGATTCCGTTTGCGCCGGTTACTGCAAGCTCACGTACTCTCTGCATGATTTCAAGGGAGTTTTCCATATAGCCTTCGCGTACTGCAAATTCATCAGAAAGAGTAAGTGCATTTTTTTCAAAGTTCTTTACTCGTCCAAGATATGACTGATAACGAACAAGATGACCTGCAGCAATAGGATCGTCGCGCAGATTTAACAATTTCTGCTGGCTGCTGATCTGATTGTTTGCACGGTTGAGCTTTGATTCCTGCAATCTTAAAGCACTTTGAGTGTTCATATTGTTCATATTTGAAGATATTCTATGCATATACAACTCCTTTGATTTACATCGCTTTATTTAGAGTTCGTGTGCTCCCATAGGAAATGACTTTGGGCAACAGAAGGAAGTTGCCCGAAGTCATTTCCTATTCCGCGCACGAACTTAAATCAATCTTTATACTCCAAGTTTATTAATAATTGTATCAATTAAATTATCCCACACGGTGATGAATTTTGCGGCTGCATTGTAGCCGTGCTGGAACTTCATGATTTCGGCTAATTCTTCATCAATGTTTACTCCGCTTATAGATTCACGCATATTTCTAAGGTCATCCATAATTGCGGCCTGGCTAAGATGATTTGTTTCTGCCTGTTCACCTTTAAGACCTACATTTGTTACGCTGTCGGCAAAAAAGTCATCAAAGGTGCGCATTGAACCAACCATAACGCTTGTATTTCGGATTGCGGCAATTTCTACTGCTGCACGTCCGTCGCCTGCAAAAACATCTCCGCTTGGACTAAGATATCCTGCTGCAACACTCTGAACATCATTTTTAATTGCATCATTAACTGCAATGTATGCGCTAGGATTATAATAAGGCGAAACTCCAAATTGTGAACCGGCAGCCAAAGCATTTACAGCATCGGCCTGGGCAAAATCATAAGCACCTGCAGCTCCTGTTCCTCCAAGGATTCCAGAATAATTTGCCAGGAAATATCCAGAATCTTCAACATGGCGAATTACAAAATCAGGATTCTGAGGATCTACAGAAGTTGTAGCCTTAAGAACTAAATGATTATTACGGTCAAGATAAGCCTTAACTTCGCTGTTGCTGTCATTTATTCTGTTTATTACAGTTTCTACAGTGTCTGTGTGGTAATAAGGAATCTGAACAGTGCCATCTGTACTTGCCAAGGTCATTACACCTTCAATACCAACCTGCTGTTCATTATTAAGTTCATTTGTACCTGTAAAACGGAATACATAAGAAGTATCAAGTTCTCCATCTCCGTTTCGGTCAAAGTTTCCGTTAATATTTTCTACAAATGGAGTTTGAACAAAGAAATCAAGCCCAGTAACCTTGTTTGCACCAACTGCATTGCGGTGAATATCATTTACAAGGTCTGCAAAGTTCATTGTCATTGTATTGAGCTGTTGAATCTCGTTACGAATATCAACATCGCGAAGTTCTACAAGAGCACCAAGCTTTCCGCCTGTGAAAATTGCATCTTTTCCTGTATCTTTCCATATAAGTTTGTTATAGCCAGAATCATCATCACGAAGCTGGAAACCTATTTCTCTTGCAATTCCACCCTGTACTAAAACAAGTCCGTCTACATGAACTTCAAATTCATCATGGTCGCGGTGGTCAACAGTTACATTTACAAGTTTTCCAAGTTTATCTACTAAAAGGTCGCGGCGGTCAAGAAGGTCATTCGGGCTGTCACCTACTCCCTTTGACTCAACAATTGCGGCATTCAAAGCGGCAATCTGGCGTGCAAGGTCATTTACCTGTGCAACAGTTGCTTCTATATCACCGTCAACAAGATCGCTTACACCTTTAAGGCTTTCCCAGCGCTGATTAATTGATTCTGTAAGAGTTTGTCCGCGTGTTACAACTGCCTGGCGGCTTGCCTGACTTTCCGGATTTACAGAAAGTTCCTGCCAGCTTTCCCAGAATTTATCCATATTGTAGCGAACGCTTATATCATCCGGCTCGTTGTAAATCTGTTCGAGCATTGTGTAGTAGTCAGAGCGTGTTTCCCAATAGGTTTCCTGATTTTCCTGGGCAACAATTCGTTTATCCAAAAGTTCATCGCGTACACGAGTGATGCTTTGAACATCTACACCCTGTCCAATCTGACCAGGACGTTCTGCACGAGTCATATCCGGGCGGTAAAGAGGGTCAAATTCTTTTATCTGAACTCTCTGACGAGAATAACCTTCAGTATTTGCATTTGAAATATTGTGACCTGCAGTTGTAATGGCATCGGTCTGAGCCATTATGCTTCTTTTTCCTAATTCAATTCCAGAAAATGTTGATCCCATATATTACCTCTTAAAAGTCCAAATTCAAAACCACGCTCTGTGGCTGTGGCTGAACAATTTTTCCACTTTTTGAATAAACTTTATTACCAGACTGAGGCAAAGCATTGTCTACAACACCCTGAATAAAGTTTTTTGTGATATTTACGTATTTACTTAATGCCTGATTTTCAATTTTGCATTTAAGAAGCTTTGCACGCATGTTACCAAGTCTTTCAAAATAAGGTTTAATTTCATTCATTTTCATCATATCCTGAAGAACTTCGCGGTTTGTATCTGCTTCTAAAAACTCTGATGAGATTGTATTAATATTATTGATGATTTTTGTAAGACTTTCCCAGTTTTTTTCAGTTACTGCCTTCTTAAGCAAATCCTGATTATGAACCAGATTGTCGAGAATCTTTTCTTCCTGGTCAAGTACAGCTTCGAATTCATCAATTGTTTCTTTCATAACCTCACCTCGTAACAAAAAGATATAGTTACACGATATCAGTTGTTTATCGGTATTTAAAAAAATGAGTTTAGGGATTTTTTTTATTAATGTATAAAAAATTTTATTGTAAAAAATGCCCGGAGTAGAAAATGACTGAGAACAACTTCTTTCTGTTGTCCTCAGTCATTTTCTACGGGAGGACATTTTTTATACATAAATTCCTCATACCTTGACTATAATCATTATTTTTTATATATTAATAAAACTCATGGTGCCTATAGTTCAGCGGTAGAGCGCCAGATTGTGGATCTGGTTGTCGTGGGTTCGATCCCCACTAGGCACCCTAAAGGAACGGTGTAAAAATGCACCGTTTTTTTATTTGCGATTGTAGCTCATCTGGATAGAGCAACGGACTTCGAATCCGTAGGTAGCACGTTCGAATCGTGTCAGTCGCATATTGACACTTCTTTGCTGTTCTGATATATTATTTGACATCGACATTATATGTTTACGGGCCATTAGCTCAGCTGGTAGAGCAACAGACTCTTAATCTGTGGGTCGCAAGTTCGATCCTTGCATGGC
>JAFZWX010000119.1 GCA_017617145.1 Treponema sp.
TAAATAAATATAATTCGGGGTTAAATAAAAATGAACAAACGAACACGCTTGCTTATTCTTCTTGCTGTTCTTGCTATTTGTTTCGTTTTCCTCTGGCCGTCAATCAGCTGGTATGGAAGAACTCCAAAGGAAGTTCAACAGCTTGCCTTAGGTTCAACGGAAAATATCAAGAATTATGCCGAAAGTAAGGCTGCAGAAGATGTACGCACAATCAAAAGCATGGCAAAAATTGCAGACGCCGTTCTTGACGGTGAATATGCATGGCTTAATAAAGAAGCCGCTAAGCAGTACAAATCTTACGGACAGAAAGCTCCTGAGCCAATGACTGTAAAAGATGTTCTTGCTGCTTATGACACAGAGCTTGAATTTATGAATGTAATTCAGGCTAAGTACCGTGATGAAATCTTAAAGGCAAAAAGCTATTACGATAACTCTGTAAAGCTTGGTCTTGACCTTTCTGGTGGTATGAACGTAATTGTAAAGGCAGACCTTGATGCCGCACTTGAATCTCAGGGCGACACAGTTGCTGCCGAAAGCTCTTCAGACTTCAAAAAAGAAGCAATGGCAAATGCTATTGAAAATCTTACAAGCCGTATCGATAAATTTGGTCTTACATCTCCTGTAATCAGACAGCAGGGCGATGACAGAATCTACATTGAAATTCCTGGTGCTGCTCAGGCAGATGCTATAAATACTTTGATTATGGGTAAGGGTATCCTTAATTTCCGTCTTTCAGATATGGATGCCACAGAATCATTTAAGACATATTATACACAGCATCCGGCTAGCACATTCAATGCAGCAGGCGAGCTTATGGATCCTTCAATCATTCCAGAAGACTGTGAAGTATTCGGAGTTTACGAGAAAGATTCTTATGGTCTTGATGAACGCACAGACTGGCTTGTTGTTAAGAAAGAAATTGCTCTTGACGGTAAGCATGTACAGTCTGCAGAAGTTCGCTCAGATCAGTACACTGGTCAGCCACAGGTTTGCTTTAATCTTGATGCAGAAGGAACTACAATTTTTGGTGAATTCACATCTGCTCACGTAGGCGACTATCTTGCAATCGTAAGCGACAACAAGGTTAAGTCAAATGCCCGCATTCAGGATGCAATCAATACAGGAAGCGTTTCTCTTACTGGTGCCTTCAGCCAGGACGAAGCAAACAATATTAAAAAGGTATTGCAGACAGCTTGGCTCAACGTTCCACTTTCTGTAGAAAGCCAGCAGGTAATTGGTGCATCTCTTGGTGAAGAAGCAATTCATCAGGGAATTATGGCAATTATCCTTGGTTTGAGCTTGATTCTTGTATTCATGTTTATCTTCTATAAAAAATCAGGTTTGAACGCAGTTGTTGCACAGGTTTTGAACCTCTTTATGATGTTCTCAATCCTTTCTGCTTTCAACCTTACACTTACACTTTCTTCTATTGCCGGTATGATTCTTACAATTGGTATGGCAGTAGATGCTAACGTTCTTGTATTTGAACGAATTAAGGAAGAGCTTAGAAACGGTAAGAGCCGCCCGGTTGCAATCTCTATGGGATTCGACAACGCATTCTGGGCTATTATGGACTCTAACATCACAACCTTTATTGCTGCCATCTTCCTTTCATGGCTTGGAACTGGTGCAATTCAGGGATTCGCAGTTTCACTTGCAATAGGTGTTGTTTCTTCTGTATTCACAGCTCTGTTCGTATCTCGCTTGATTTTCGACTTTGATACAGATGTCCTGCACGCAAAGAAAGTTAGCATTGCATGGGGGATTAAATAATGAAAAAGACACTTAGTTTTAACAAAGGATTTATTCCTTGTACAATAATCAGCCTGGCAATCATTGTTTTTGGTTTAGTTGGAATGTTTACACGCGGAATCAATCTTGGTATTGATTTTAAGCCTGGTCTTATTGAAGAGGTTCGCGTTGCTCCTCCAGTTGCCGAAGTTACATATAGCGGTGCTGCAAAGGTTTCTCTTGATTTGAGTGCCGGTCAGCTCGATGTTGTAATTACTGGTATTGGAACAACTAACGAAACACGTTCAATCAACTTTAATGAAGTAACTACAGTTTCTGCTCTTGCAACAGAATTGAACAAGATTGAAGGTGTAAATATGGTTGCAAAGAACGGCTCGTTCCCAACAACAAAGCTTTTCTTGAACTCTGCCGCTACAAATCAGCTTACAACAACTACACTTTACATTTACCCTGCCGGAACATCAGAAATTACAACTGATGATGTTCGCGATGCACTTTCTTCAATGGAAGGCATTTCAATCAAGCAGCTTGGTAATGGTGCCGATGCAAGTTATCAGATCCGTGCCGGTGTTGACGGTGAAGAGTCTGGCGACGTAACTGCAAAAATCAACGAAAAGCTTTACAGCAAGTTTGGTAAGGAAAAGGTAGCAATCGTAAAGACAGATTTTATTGGTTCTTCTTTCTCTCACTCAATTGCTGTTAAGTCTATTATAATGTTCGTGCTTACAGTAACACTCATCTGGTTGTATGCTGCAATCCGTTTCCATTGGGATTTTGCTCTTGGTTCGATTGTTGCTTTGCTCCACGATACATTGATTATGTTTACTTTCATTATCTGGACACAGATGGAATTCTCTACAACTGTACTTGCTGCTGTTTTGACAATCATCGGTTACTCAATCAACGCTACAGTCGTAATTCTTGACCGTATCCGTTACAACCTCAAATTCATGACAGAAGCAAAGAACTTCAACGAGATTTTGAACAAGTCTTTAAGCGACACCCTTGTACGTTCTATTTTGACAACTGTAACAACTTTGTTCGCAGTAGTTGCTTTGTTCGTATTCACAACAGGAAGCATTAAAGATTTCTCTCTTGCCCTTATCGTAGGTTTGATAAGTGGTGCTTATTCTTCAATCTTCATTTCAAGCGCATTCATTTCTGCATGCCGTAAGAACTGGAGACCAGAATTTGGCGTACACCACTCACTCAAAGCCGCCAAAAAGGACGAGTAGGGTAATATAAAATCAGATAGCCCCAGAGTTTTGCTGTCAGTCGCAAACAGGACGAAAAGGAAGTTTGCGCCCGCCAACAAAACTCTGGGGCAATTTATTTTAAATTAAAATAATGCAAACCAGTTATGAAAAAATGCGGAGCGGGGGTTCTGATTTTGCGGAACGTCCTCTTCGTTTAGTGGAGCAAAATCAGGTTCCACGCGTAAGCATTTTTTCATCTTTAGTATTTATTCCTTTTTTGATATTATTTTAATATGAACGTTATCCGTGCAAAAGTATTGGGATTTTGTTTTGGTGTCCGACGTGCCGTTGAGCTGGCAGAACAGGCACTTGCAGAATCTAATGGTAAAGTCTATTCTCTTGGCCCTCTTATCCATAACGAGGCTGCTCTTGCCGATTTGCAGAGCAGGGGATTGTGTACTGTTGAAGAAGCAGATTTGCAGACAATTCCAGATGGCGCTACAGTAATTATCCGTGCGCACGGAGTTGCTCCAAAAGTTACTGCTGCTTTAGAAGAGAAGGGCTGCCAGATAATTGATGCCACTTGCCCGCGCGTAAAGGCAAGTCAGAAAATGGTAGAGCGCTATACCTGCCAGAACGATTATGTAATAATTTCAGGTGACAAAAATCACGGCGAAATGATTGGCATTGCAGGCTTTGCCGGAAAAAACTTTGTTCAGATTCAGAACGCTGCCGAAGCTCAAAAACTTGAAATACCAGACGCCGACAAAATAAACGTCATTTTAATGAGCCAGACCACTTACAGTCCGAGAGAGTTTGCAAAAATAGAAAACATCCTGCGCACCAAGTTCAAAAATCTTGCCGTAATGAATACAATCTGCCCCGCCACAAACGAACGACAGCAGGCCTTGCTTGAATTGTGCCAGAAGGTAGAAGGAGTTCTTGTAATAGGCGGCAAAACCTCCGCCAACACCAAACGCCTCTACCAGACTGCCGCAGAAAATTGTAAACACGCGGCACACATCCAGTCCGCTGCAGACATCCCGCCGGAATTCAATAACCTGAAGATAATTGGTATAACAGCAGGCGCTTCTACACCAGATTCCATCATTCTTGCCGTTGAAACGCATTTGTCTAAATAATATATATTAATAATCAATAAAATACTCATGAATTAGCTTGAAAAATACTGGCTACGGAGTGGAAAATGGCAGGCGACTGCTTCTGAGTGGTGCCGGCGGCATAGAAAAAATCCGAGGATTTACGAAGTAAACCGCAGGATTTTTACGATAACCAGCTCAGCCTGCAGTCGACTGACATTTTCCACGGGAGTAGCCAGTATTTTTCTATATGTATCAACTTATTGATTACATTCTTCATCTACTATATAATATTTAGACTATGAGTAGATGTTTTGTTATGTTGAAACCAGGTGTAGTAAATCGCCGCCTGGTAGGAGAGGTTATTGAACGCCTCGAGAAAAAAGGTTTTAAACTTGTTGCAATGAAAATGGTTCACGTTTCTGGTGAACTGGCTGCTAAACATTATGCAGAACACGAAGGTAAGCCGTTTTATGAGGGTTTGGTGGATTATATTACTTCGGGTCCTGTTATTGCAATGGTATGGCAGGCAGATGATTGTGTTGCCTTAATCAGAAAATTTGTTGGTTCTACAAAGCCAAGTGAAGCTCAGCCGGGAACTATCCGCGGAGATTACTGTATCCACACAGAACGCAATATTATACACGCTTCCGACAGTGACGAAAGTGCTGCACGCGAAATTGCACTCTGGTTCAAAGAAGAAGAAATTTTTGACTGGAAAGATTGCGAGGACGGCTGGTACTAGGCTACGATCGAAAATCGTGCGGGAGGAACTATGGCAGAAAAAACTGTAGGAATCATAGGCGGTGGTGCCTGGGGAACTGGTATTGCTCAGGCGCTGGCACGCGGCGGTCACAAGGTAGAAATCTGGGCTCTTGAAGAAGATGTCGTTGCTTCTATAAACAACGAACACGAAAACAAGCGTTTTCTTCCTGGCTTTAAGCTTAACGAAAATATTACCTGTTCAAATGATATCTGGCAGGTAGCCTTTGGAAAAGAATTCCTTTTTGTTGCTTCTCCTTCTATCTTCCTTGCACAGACACTTGCAAAAATTAATACCGTTCCAAACATTGTAGACGGTTCTACAGTTATAGCTGCTCTTACAAAGGGTTTTGTTCCTTCCCCAACAGGGCCAAAGCTTATTCTTGAAACTATCGAGTCTGCTTTGCCCGAAGTTTATAAGGATTGCACTGTTTATGTTGCAGGTCCAAGTCATGCAGAAGAGGTTGCAATGGGTAAGATTACAGGTCTTGTTGCAGCTTCATTAAATCCAAAAAATTCTATCCGTGTGCGCGAGCTTTTGAAGGTTCCTGGTCTTATGGTATTCTCAAGCTTTGATATAATCGGAACTCAGATTTGTGCTGCTGCTAAAAACGTTATTGCCGCAGTTTATGGTGCCATGGATGCAATTGCCGAAACAAGTGATATTGTTGGCGACAATACAGAATCACTCTTACTTGCTGCCGGATTAAATGAAATCCAGACTCTTGGTTTTGCAATGGGTGCAACTCATGCAGAGACTTTTACATCAGTCAGCGGAGTAGGCGACCTTGACGTTACCTGTAAATCAAAATACGGACGCAACCGCCGTT
This sequence comes from Treponema sp., assembly GCA_017617145.1. The sequence goes on from JAFZWX010000119.1 coordinate 5,641, forward strand.
TTGGTCAGGATATTGTAAAAACAGATATGTTGTCACGCTTTAAGGACATTGACGACCTTATTGCAAATGTAGGAAAAATCAGATATTTACCCGAAGGTGCAATTGCCTGTAAATACGTTCACGAAATTGCCCAGAAAAAAGATTTAAAGCTTCCTTTGTGTAATGCCCTTTACAAGGTTTTGAACAAAGAAAGCACCGTCGACCAGATGGTAAAAGAATTGTTGAATTTGTAAATGAGATTGTCGGGTCAAGCCCGACAATGACACAATGGGATTGTCCGACAATGACACAGTCTGTTATCCCAGACAATGACAAAGATTGTCATTCCCGGGCTTGACCCGGGAATCTCTTATATAACGGAGTAATACATGCTTGAAAAAATCACCAGTACCTTCAGCTCAATTTTTCAGAAAATCAGCGGTAAATCTACAATTACCGAAAAAAATATTGAGGACGCCGTAGAAGAAATTAAAATGGCACTTCTCGAAGCCGACGTTAACCTTCGTGTTGTACGCCGCTTTGTTAACTCTACTATAGAGGAAGCCAAGGGTGAAAAAGTTCTCCGCTCTGTAAATCCGGGTCAGCAGTTTACAAAAATCATCTATGACAAGATGGTCAGCATGCTGGGTGACACAAAAACAGACCTTCATCTTAAAGGTCCCGATACTCAGTCTGTAATTCTTATGCTTGGTCTTCAGGGTGCCGGTAAAACCACCGCTGCTCACAAGCTTGCTGCCCGCCTTCAAAAAGATGGACGCAAAGTTCTTCTTGCTGCCTGTGACTTAGTTCGTCCTGCAGCCGTTGAACAACTCAGCCAGCTTGGAGCCAAAATCGGAGTTCCAGTTTATAAAGAAAATTCAAAAGATGCCGTACGCAATGCGCAGGATTCAATAGACTTTGCACGCAAAAACGGTTACGACACAATTATCATAGATACTGCCGGTCGTCTTCAGATTGATGAAGAAATGATGGCCGAGCTTGTAAAAATCAAAAAGGCAACTGACCCTGTAGAAGTTCTGCTTGTTGCCGATGCAATGACCGGTCAGAATGCCGTTGATATTGCAAAGAGCTTTGATGAACAGCTTGGACTTACTGGTGTTATTCTTACCAAGTTTGATTCCGATGCACGTGGTGGTGCGGCTCTTTCTCTTAAAACAATTACAGGAAAACCAATTCTCTTTATTGGTACCGGCGAAAAAACAGAAGACTTTGAAGTTTTCCATCCGGAGCGAATTGCTAGCCGCATTCTTGGCATGGGTGATGTTGTTTCCCTCGTAGAAAAAGCCCAGGAAACAATGGACGAAGAAGCCGCCCTCAAAATGCAGAAAAAGCTTCAGCGAAACGAGTTCACACTTCAGGATTATCTTGAACAGTTCCAGCAGGTTAAAAAAATGGGCAACATGCAGTCTATCATGGATATGATTCCTGGTATGAGCGGCATGGATGCTTCGCAAATGGATATGAGCGGCATGAAAAAGAACGAAGCCATTATCCAGAGTATGACTTACAAGGAGCGCCTGAACCATCTTATCATTGGACCAAGCCGCCGTAAGCGCATTGCAAAGGGCAGCGGTACAACAGTAGCCGACGTAAACAAGCTCCTAAAACAGTTTGAAAAAACAAAACTCATGATGAAAAAAATGTCCCGCAATAAAGGCATGCAAAACCGCATGATGAGCCAGATGGGCCTTGGCGGAATGGGAGGCATGGGTGGCGCAGGAGGCCTTGGTGGCCTTGGCGGTCTTGACCCAAGCGCTCTCAAAGGCATGGACATGAGCAAGCTGCAGGATCTGGCAAAAAGGTTCAGATAAAAATCTTCTCTTCTTTGTGAGAGAGAAAAATCAGTCAGACATTACAAGATGCTTTGTGCCAGAAACTGGGTGTGTTTCAGTAAAAAGTGTATATGAATAAGAATCTTTTTCAATTGTATAATTATACATTATAACTTATATTATAATTTGCTTGATAGATTTAGATTATGAGGATGTCTAGTGTTATGAAAAAAATAAATATGAGAAAATCTTTGCTTTCAATTCTTATATGTATTTTTTCAGCTTTGATGCTTACAAGTTGTGACCCCTGGTATTATGTGGATATCGCAGATACTGATGTGTGTTTGAATAAAAACTCTTATAGTCCGGGAGAAACTATAGAAATTTCTTTTATCGGTAATCTTAAAAAGAAAGAAAGTATAGATGGTCTTGATTTTTATTTTTTGATAAATAGATTTAATGAAGAAAATGAACCTGAATCAATAGATGTTTCAGAAATCATTATTTGTGATAATAATTCTTTAGAGTATGAAAAAGGGCCGCATTTGCCAAAACCTTATTATAATATTAGGCTAGAATATAGAGAAGAAAACATAATTATTCATTTTTATCAAAATTTTATGATTCAGATTGAAACTCCCGGAAAATATGAATTACGTGCGGAAATAGAAGCTGTATCTATGAAAATGAATAGAATACCACAGGGATCAAATTCATTTGTAATTCCGTTTGAAATTAAATAGAATTGCGGGGTTCTTAAGGGGCGCAGCGCCCTTAGGAGAGGGGGCAGCGGAAAACACCGCAGGTGGTTGAAGCGAGGGGCAGGCGCCCCTTTTTTACTTGATAATAACAAAAAATTAATCTCTGTCTCTTATTGATTATATTCTCATTCCGCTATAACATTAACTTATGTCTAAACTCAAAAAACTGTTGACCGGCTTGGAGAAAAAGTACATTTTTAGTTCGATGATGTCGCCGGTTGTTATGATTGGCGAAGTTGTAATGGAAGTTGTTATTCCTTTCATTATGGCAAAGATTATTGATGATGGAATTGGCGGAAACGGGGGAGCTGGAGACCTTGGGTTTGTAGTTCGTTACGGACTTTTGATGATTGGCTGCGCCTGTGTTTCGCTTTTGTGTGGTGTGCTTGGAACCTTCTGTTCTACTTATGGTGCCCAGGGCTTTGGTTGCACGCTTCGTAAACGCATTTTTACCAAAATTCAGGATTTTTCATTTGCAAATATCGATAAATTCAGTACTGCGTCGCTTATTACACGCCTTACTACCGATGTAAATATGGCCCAGAACGTTTACCGCATGCTTATTCATATGTGCGTTCGTTCTCCGTTCATGCTCATTGCCGGTACAATTATGGCATTTAAAATCAATTCTCGGCTTGCAGTGCTTTTCCTTATTGCTGTCCCGATTATTGCAATTGGTATTCTTATTATTTCTTCTATTGCACATCCTCGTTTTGAACGAATGATGAAAAAGTTTGACGGGCTCAACGCTGCAATTCAGGAAAACCTTATTGGAATACGCATTGTAAAGGCTTATGTGCGCGGCCAATACGAAGAAGAAAAATTCCGCAAAGCTGCCGATGATGTCCGCACTGCTCAGGTAAAGGCTGAAAAAGTTATTATCTTTAACATGCCGCTTATGATGCTTGTAATGTATATCTCAATGATTGCGGTTATGTGGTTTGGCGGTAAGCAGGTAGTTGCCGGTACAATGCTCAGCGGTGAACTTATAAGCTTTTTTACTTATGTAACTCAGGTTCTTTCTTCGCTCATGATGCTTGGAATGGTTTTTGTTTCGCTCATTATGGTAAAGGCTTCTAACAAACGTATTATCGAAGTACTTGATGAAAAGTCTGATATTACAAATCCGGAAAATCCTGTTATGCAGGTGCCGGACGGTTCTGTAGAATTTGACAATGTTAGCTTTTCTTACAACAAAAAGGCCGATAACTGCATTCTGCGCGATATAAACTTAAAAATAAAAAGCGGTCAGGTTGTGGGAATTATTGGAGGAACCGGTTCTTCTAAAACTTCGCTTGTTTCGCTGCTCCCGCGTCTTTATGATGTTTTCAGCGGTTCGGTAAAAATCGGCGGCCACGATGTTCGCGATTATGATATTTCTGTTCTGCGGGACAGTGTTGCAATGGTACTTCAGAAGAACGTTCTTTTCAGCGGCACTATAAAAGAAAACCTTCGCTGGGGAAATCCTGATGCTACAGACGAACAGCTTAAAGCCGCCTGCCAGGCAGCAGACGCAGACAACTTTGTAAGCTCTTTCCCTGATGGTTATGAAACCATGCTTGGTCAGGGTGGTGTAAACGTCAGCGGCGGACAAAAGCAGCGTCTTTGTATTGCGCGTGCCCTTTTAAAAAATCCAAAAATCCTTATTCTGGACGACAGCACTTCGGCAGTAGATACGGCAACCGAAACAAGAATCCGTACAGCCCTGCGCGACATTGCTCCTGATACTACAAAAATCATTATTGCTCAGCGCATTTCTTCTGTAAAAGACGCAGACGTTATTTTTGTCTTAGACGAAGGGGCCTTAAGCGGCTTTGGAACTCACGACGAGCTTCTTGCTAAAAACGAAATTTACCGCGAAGTATTTGAATCGCAGCAGCAGGGTAGCGGAGACGCAGACCTTGCAGGAGGTGAAGACTAATGCCACCACGAAGAGGATTCCAAAAACCAAAAAACGCAAAAGATACAATAAAAAGAATCATAAAATACATGGGAAAATACAAGGTGCTCTGGCCGGTAGTATTCCTTTGCGTTCTTATAAACTCATTAACAGGAGTTGCGGGTGCATATTTAATTAAGCCTGCGCTCAATAACTATATCATCCCGATGATAGGCCAGCAGAATCCTGATTTTACAGGCTTTTCACACCTGCTTGTTGCAGTGCTTGCAATGTTCCTTTTAGGAGTAATTGCTTCTTACTGTAACTCGCGCCTTATGCTTTATATTTCTACAAACCTTTTGTACTCCATCCGCTGCGATTTGTTTGAACATCTTGAAAAGCTTCCTGTAAGATTTTACGACGAGCGAACCCACGGCGAATTAATGTCGCGCTTTACAAACGATACAGATACCTTGCGCGAAATGATGAGTCAGACTATTCCGCAGCTGTTTTCTTCTTCGCTCACAGTAATTTCTGTTTTTGTAATGATGATTATTCTTAGCCCTATGCTCACGCTTGTAATGATTGTCACAATGATTTTGATTACAAGACTTATTATGGGCATTGGTAAACGTTCTGCAAATGCCTTCCGCCAGAACCAGATGTGCATTGGAAAAATGAACGGTTTTATAGAAGAAATGATTGAAGGCCAGAAGGTTGTAAAGGTATTTAATCACGAAACACGTGCTAAAAATGAATTCAACCACCTTGCCGATGATCTTCGTAAAGCCGGTACTGCTGCCATGACCTTTGGTGGACTCATGTGGCCGATTATGGGAAACAGTGCTCATATTCAATATGCAATTGTTTCTATGGTTGCCGCCGCTGTTGGAATTATGCAGCACGCTGGTACTGCACCAACCAATTTTCTGCTTGGAACCCTTAATATTGGTACAATTGCAGCCTTTTTGCAGTATACCCGATCCTTCAGCCAGCCGATTTCCATGATGAGCCAGCAGGCAACTAGTGTATTGAACGCGCTTGCCGGTGCCGAAAGAATTTTTGGAATTATAGACGAGCTCCCTGAAGTTGATGAAGGAAACTACGCTTTGGTAAATGCCTGCGAAGCAAAACAGGACGGAAAAGAAGTTCTTGTTCAATCTTTTGCAAACACAGGAACCTGGGCCTGGAAAAATCCTGCAGACGGTTCACTCAAAAAGCTCAACGGCGAGGTTGTATTTGACCACGTTTCGTTCAGTTACGTGCCGGAAAAGGAAGTTCTTACCGATATAAACATTCACGCAAAACCGGGACAAAAAATCGCGCTTGTAGGTTCTACAGGCTCCGGCAAAACTACAACTATCAACCTTCTAACCCGCTTTTATGATGTAGAAGAGGGCAAGGGTAAAATTACCTACGACGGTATTCCGATTAATGACATAAGTAAAGATGCACTGCGCCGTTCGCTTGGTATGGTTCAGCAGAATACTCATCTTTTTACCGGTACAATCCGCGAAAATATCCGCTACGGTAACCTTAATGCCAGCGATGCACAGGTTTACGAAGCCGCCAAACTTGCAAATGCAGATCATTTTATCCGCCACCTTGAAAACGGTTACGATACAGTAATTACAGGAGACGGTGCAAGTCTTAGCCAGGGTCAGCGTCAGCTTCTTGCCATTGCCCGTGTCGCAGTAGCAGATCCTCCGGTTTTAATTCTGGATGAAGCAACTTCTTCTATTGATACGCGTACAGAAGCACTCATCGAAAAAGGAATGGACTCTCTTATGAGTGGCCGCACAACCTTTGTAATTGCTCACCGTCTTTCAACAGTCCGCAATGCCGATGAAATTATTGTTCTGGAACACGGAAAAATCATAGAACGGGGAACTCACGACCAGCTTATTGCTGCAAAGGGACGATATTACTTCCTGTATACAGGTAATCGCATCACGCTGGATGAATAATTAAATTGGGGTCCCTGAGCCTGTCGAAGGATCCCCAATTTTTTTCTTTTAAAAATCCAAATCTCATGTTATAATTAAAAGATAATGAAGCGCAAAATTGCAGTACTTGCTAATGGCTGGAACTATCAGAGTATTTCTCATGCACTAAAAGGAATTCGTTCTGTTACAGATAAGCTTAATATTGATGTATTCCTTTTTTTAAGTTTTGCGGCTTATGCACAGACAGATTCCCGTAATGCCGGAGAGAATGTAATTTTTGGTCTAACCGATTATTCTGAATTTGATGGTGTAATCATTTTTTCTGAAATGCTCAACTCTACCGAAATTCCTAACCGCATCGCAAAAAATCTTATTTCAAAAAAAATTCCTGCAGTTAGTGTTGGTCTTCCTATTGAAGGACTTGATTTTGTAGGAATAGACAATTTTAAAGGTATGTACGAGATGGTTGATCATCTTGTAAAAGAGCATCATATTAAAAATCCTGTTTTTCTTGCTGGTGCAAAAGAGCATCCGGATTCAAACGAACGTCTTGATGCAACAAAACAGGCTCTTGAAGCAAATGGAATTACACTTAAAGAAGAAAATGTAAGCTACACAAACTGGGAATATCTTACAGCCATGAACGATGCCATGCGTTATGCCCAGCAGCCAGATAAACCCGATGCCTTTATTTGTGCAAACGACTACAACGCAATTGCAGCCTGTATTGGTTTGAATAGACTTGGTTACCAGATTCCAAAAGATTTTATAGTTACCGGCTTTGATAAAATTGCCTATGCCGAAACTTTTTATCCTTCGATTACAACAGTTTATCAGGATTATGAAAAAATAGGGTACATTGCGGCCTGGCAGTTGATGGAAAAAGTTGAAGGCACTTCTCATGCCGATCAGGTTATTGTTTCATCGTCTTTTGTAAAAAATGAAAGCTGTGGCTGTCGTTCAACAGAAGATGCAGAACATGTAAGGCACGATTTTTGTATTAACGCCTATGTCAACGAAATGGAAGGCTTTGTAAAACAGAATAATTCTTCAGAAATGATAGGTGCTATTTTTAAAGGTTCAACCTATGAAGATTTAAAAAACAATATTCTGGAATACTATTCAAAGACGAATAACTTTGCAGGTAAAGAGTTTTATTTTATTCTTGATAGCAGTGCACGTAAAACTTTAATAAGCAGCTCTTTCCAGATTAAAAAAGAATATTCAGATAATATGTGCTGTATTGTTGCTGTGAAAAATGATAAGCCTGAATATATCGGGGATTTTAAACGCAAGGAACTTATTCCAAATTATAAAAAAAGTGATACGCCTGTAGTTTATACTTTTACCTCAATGCATTTTGATGACAATATTTTTGGCTATATTGTTTTGAGTGATGCAATTGATTTAATCTGGGATACGACATTAAATCATTATATGATTCAGATGAACTACAATCTGGATCAGTACCGAAAAAACTGCAAGCTTAATGAAATGAACAAAGCTTTGCGAAATATTTCAAATACCGATCAGCTTACAGGCTTGAACAATCGTTTTGGTATGGAGCAGAATGCAGTTCCAATTCTTACAAACGCAAATGAAAAGAAAAAGAAATGTGCAATTGTGTTTGCAGACATTAACCGCATGAAGCATATAAACGACAATTATGGACATTTAAATGGAGATCTTGCAATTCGAACTGTTGCGTCTTCACTTTTGAATGAAATGCCCGAAAAATGGGTTGGAATCCGTTATGGCGGTGATGAGTTTATTGCAGTAGGTGAGTGTAAAAGCGAAGAATTTGTTCAGGATTATATTGACCGTATGAACGCTAATTTAAAAAAACAGGTTGATACCATGCAGCTGGCATATCCTCTTACAATAAGCTGCGGTTATATTCTTACAGATCCTGAATCTTCTCATAATCTTGTTGATTACATAAATCAGGCCGACAGCATAATGTACATTCACAAGCAGCAGACCTATGAAGACGAAAAAGACCAGCAGAATGCAAAGAGTGTCGCCACTGATATTAAATCATTGGATGAACTTCCTCATATGAAATAATTGAATCATGTGAAGGTTTGGCTCGGAGTATGAAAA
>JAFZWX010000120.1 GCA_017617145.1 Treponema sp.
CAAAGCAATAACCCTTACAAAAGATTATACAATAATTTCCCGTAAAATAAAGCATAATTAGCGCCGCCCAGGCGCACAGAAGATTTACCCATACAGGAAACCATAAATTTAAAAATCAACGAGCCCTGATAGGCATAACATTACTTATCCGTATCCCGAATAAACTTTTAAAACTATTATATCATACTTTTATAATTTCACACTTCTTTTATAAAAGACATCCAAAAACGTTAGGGATTGTAGGGGCAGCTTGCTGTTCCGGAGCAAAGCGGAGGAATGGAGCCGAAAGGCGGAACCCCGAAAAGCCCGACCCCGCAGGTGGCGAAGACAGCTGCGGGGGAACGCCCAAATATTTTTATTTCTTCTTCGGCTCCGGAAGTTCATCATACATTGTATCAAAAAGTTCGCGAAGGAAATCTCTGTTTTCGATATCATCTACCATAAGCATTTGTTTGGAACCTTCGTATGGGAGCTCCAGCTCGGCATGTGGCATTTTGTCGCGGGCAGATTTTATGTTCTTTACAAGAAAGCGGTTATCGTAAATGCCGCCCACAATTTTTCCGCGATAGTAAATGATGAACTCGCCCATCATTGCTTTATAAGAAATGTCTTCCAGCTGCGAAAGCTGGTCCAATACAAAATCAAGATATTCTTTTGTCGATGCCATTTTTTTTCCTTTATTCCTCAAAATCATAAACAGGCATTTCATCCGGGAGAAAAATCAAAAACTTCTGATACTTTTCAATCCAGTCTCCGCTTTCTACCCACATCGGAGCCGTAAGGAGCACATAAAGCCAAATGCCTGATTTATCATTTTGCACATCTTTTTTTATGATTTCAAGAACCGTAACTTTCATTCCGCCTTCATGATTCAGCGTTCTGTATTTTACTGGCGAAGAAATATTTTTTTCTGTGCGTAAATCAATTTCGCCCATTATTGTGAAAGAGGACAATTCTTTTATTTTTGAATGGTCAGTTAAGGTGTAGCCATGAGCATGCAAGGTAAGGGAGAAAATTAGATTGAAAATTAAAAAGCAAAATAATTCTTTTTTGAAATGCATACTAATTTTTATTTCTTAAAGCTATTACAAGCTTCTTCTACTTTCTTAAAATCAATTACAATTTTGCCAACAGGAAATTCTGCTTCAGTTGTATTACATTTTTTTTCATATAAATTTTTTGCAGTTTTTTCTATTTTTTCACGATTATCTTTACAAAAGTTATATTCTGCAAGCATAAGCATTTTATAACTGAAGTCTCCTTCATCATTGATTTTGTAGTCTGTAAGTTCTGTAGATGGAACTGGTATCATAGAATTAAAACGGAGCGTTCCATATAATTTTTCCTTACTTCTCATATAAATTGTTGTAAGATTATTTTTCGAATTTTACCGTTTTCATAATCCTTATCTTTTGGAGAAGACATTGGAACAAAATATTTAAAACCATTTATTTCAGTAAGAATCCCAACATATTTTCTATGGTATGTACGTTCATCTGGTTTATTTTTCATTACATGAGTTTCAATTTTTGAAAGATACGCGATATATTCATCACTTACAATATAAAAAACATTATCTTCTGCCATTTTTCCTCAAAAACAAAAAAGGCGACATTTAAGTCGCCCGTTAAGTTCTCCAGTTTGGGTCGGAGCGTACCCAGTTTAAGTTTTCCGCTTTGAGTCGGAACGTACTCAGTTTAAGTTTTCCACTTAGGGCAGGAAAGCTCCCGATGTTTAAAATATAACCTTGAATAATGCAGAAGTCAATAGCAAAATTATTCTATTTTCACAAAACTTGCTCGAACAGTTTTTCCTTCTGAATTTTTAATCTGGATATTGAAGCTAGAATAATCAGAAGAAGTAAATGTACAAAGACTGCTCCATGTTATTTTTGATTTTGAGCCTTTGGCTTTTGCATTGACTTTCAAAATATCGCCGCCAGAATAATTGTCCTTGCCATAAGTATAAGTTCCAATCATTGTTTCTGATGATGTAGCAACTTCGCAGGTTTTGTTATCTTTAAAAGTAATTTCATAAGTTTCATCGTCTAAATCACAAACCCACTTACCCAAAAAGCGGTTTGGAGACGGTATCTTGTTAACACATTCCTGCGCGAATTTTGGAAGCTTCTGATAAAACTCCTTCCATGTGCTGCATTGCATTTTTGCAGTGTATAGGATTTTTGCAGTTTCAACTTCAATCAGACGAGCGGTAACAAGGAGTTCGCCATCAATAAAAGTTGTGTTGCCTGTAATAACACAGTCGGCATTTACCATCTTTCCAACAGATTTTACAGATTCCGAGTCGGTGTAGATTCCGTTCTGAAAATCCAGTTCGCGGATAACGTCATCAAGTCGGTTGCGCTCTACAACAGTTATTCCGTTAATGCCCACAAGCTCGTCAATCAAAAGATCGCTCATAACGGCGGTTTTGTTTTCCAAACAGAACGAGTCGCTGTCAAAACCCCATACGGCTACAGTTTGTGCGGAAAGGCTTGCAGCGATGAAAATTGATGCGATGATTGTAATTAGTTTCTTCATTTATTATTTTCCTCCGTATTATTCCATGAAAGCCCTATATTCGAATCTGCGGGAATATTACGTGCAGTTATTGAATATGTTAAATTCGCTTCATTGAAGATTATCTCAGTTTCTTCAAACGGTTTTTGCTTTCCATCTATATCATAACGCCATATTACAGCTCTGGGAGTACAGTTTTTCACAAAAGGTACATTTGAAATATCTATAAAAAGCGTTGCTGTTTTTGTGAAGTAAGGGATATGCAGAAGTATACCGCCTCTACTTTCATTTAACTGAATATTGGCACGTATTTCTCCTGTAAAATACAGTTTGTCTGTATTGGTATCTGATACAATCTTGTAATCTAAGGTAGTAGGAGCCCGCCTAAATTCGTCTTCCTTACTGAGTATTTCTTGCGGATAGAATTTATGATACAAAATTGGAAAAGAATTCTTAACTCTATCCTCATAAATAATAGGTCTGTCTGGACTATCGACACAGGCGGAACCTATATAGGTTACAATTGCTGCACCTTTTTCACATTCTTTTTTGGTACCTTTTACAACAGCATGAACATCGTAAAAATCCATTGTCGTTTCTTTTGGGCGAATAAAATAATCTAACTCGTTGTCATAAACAAGGCCTCGCGGAACATTATTTGACATGAGACTATCTATAAGAAATTTTTCCAGAGCCGCAACAATTTCACCTGAGAGACTACTCTTTTCTTTCCATGGCTGAATCATTTTTTTTTGCTTGTATATCAGCCTCTTAAACTCTGTAAGTTTCTGACTTTTTATTGCATCTACATCATAATTGAATTCAGAAACAGAATCTTCTTTTACAAAGGCAAGTACAGGTATGTTATGTCTTATAGCATATTCATATTCCATCTGAGTATAACTTTTCTGAGTTTCCTTATCTATATCTCCATATCTATCACCAATTATCAAAACCATCACAGTGGCTGCATCAAGTTTACTTGTAATTACTTCCCATACACTTTTATTTGAAGCCGTAAAATATTCCATTCCTATCGGGAGAAATTGTGTGCGCATAAGAGTATGCTCCAAATTCAAACGAGTCTGTTCCAAATCAATTTTTGTAGAACTTATGAAAACTGGGTAATATTTATGTGTAAGCACAGAAAACCTCCATTATCTTTTTTTAATTGTTAAAAGCCCGGATAGCACGAACTGAATAGGTATCATACTCGGTGCCGTGGTACTGATAGCCGTCAGAAAATCTCTGTTCCCACGCGTTGCCAAGATTAATGTAGGACGACGACGACCAGTAGCATGTATCTCCGCCAATTTTTCCAGTCATACGCAAATTCTGATATATGTAATTTAGTTCCTCTTTTGTAGGAAGATACCAATCGCTGTAGCCGCCACCTCGGTAATTTTTACACATGGCTTTTGCATCTTTCCAAGTTGCTTCACCAAGCAAATCGCTACATTCAAGGCAACGTTTACCTTCAATATAAAATACAATTCCGCCGCCAGGACCAATATCACCAATTTTCAAATCCAAACCTGCGACAGCATCTTTTGCAAAACTTGTAAGAAGTCCGAATATATCATCTATGGAATTAAAATCTTTTCTTGCTGAAGAAAGAACATTTGCACTTTTTACATCAATAATAGTTGCAGAAAGATACATCTTGCTTCCAAGTTTTATAATCTGTCCACGCGCAATTAAATCTGCATTTGCAACTTTACCAAGCTCCGCAGTTTTTTCTTTGTCAGACCAGTCAGAATTCTGAAAGTTCATCTCTTTTAGAATCTTGTCAAAATTCATGCGGTCAACAACTTTTACTTTCCCTGTTGTCACAAGCTCCGTAATGTACAGTTCCGTAATGGCTTCCGCTTCGTCTTTAGTAACGGCATTACCAGTAATGTCAAAGGATGCTACGGCAAGTCTTCGTTCGGCAGACAGAGTGAAAATCATTCCCATTGCCATAATTATAACTGCAAACAGTTTCTTCATTTTTATGCTCCCATTTTAAATTTATATCTTCACAATCAGTTAATCCGACTGCAATTTCCAAGAAAAATCGGCGTATACATGCTTTTCCAGTTTCTTTACTTACCTTGTGAAACAAAAACAACAAAATAGTATATACAAGGAGAAAAACGGTCTGAATATTGACTACACCTTTTTGCATGACAAGGAACGCCACAAATACACACGCAACAATCATGAACATCAATAAAAATAAAGAATCAAGACATTGAAAAATCTCGCTATGATAATAGAATCTATAAATATTTGCTTCAGGATGACGGTTGTTTATAAAATTTGCATATTTCCACATATCAAACGAAACGTCTGAAACAGATGAGGAACTTTTAATCCAGTCAAAAATACTTTTGTCGCCCGCTTTGGCCTTTTTCCATGCAACAATAGCCTCCTCAAGAGTCGTTCCATTTCTAAACGCATATTTTATGAACCATGAATATGGGGTATGACCTTCTTCTTTACCTGGCTTTCTAGGCTTTGTTTTTGGATTTAATATTCGTTTTTTGTTTTTCTTTTCTTGGCGTTGTTTTACTTCTTTATAAATTTTTACGCGATACAGCTCAAAAAAATAATAGCGGATTCCATAAATAAAGAACCCAACGAATACTGCAAAAATAATGGAAAAAGTCGAAAGCATATTTATTTTATCTATATCTATAATATTTTCTGAAATTGTTTTATCCCATTTTAAGTAAACGAAGGGTAGATATGCAAATATCCCCCCAGTTAATCCAGTCATAAAGTTTACGAAGATTAAACTGCTTTCAGTTCTCTTTATACTTTCCAGCATAATCGCCCTCTTAGCAATAAAAACAGCTTCTTAATATGTAAATAAGTAGCAAATAATTACATAAATACGAAGTAATTATACAGTAATCCGTATTATTTTACAACGCAAATATGAAGTAAAATTATTATATAGTATGGATGTTTTAGAAAGAATACGTTCCCTTAGGCTTGAACGAAACTGGTCAGAATATCAGCTGTCGGAAAAATCCGGTCTTACTCAGTCTACAATTTCTGCATGGTTCAGAACTAAGACATTGCCGACAATTCCTTCTCTTGAAAAGATATGTTCTGCTTTCAATATTTCTCTTGCTCAATTCTTTTTTGATGAAACAGGAACTCAGACTGTATTAACCGAAAAACAGTATAAACTTATTCGCCAATTCAACCGGTTGTCTGAAAAGCAACAGAATTCTCTTATTTCATTTCTAGAAGATACGACAAATTCTTTATAAAGTTTTTTACGTTAGGGATTGCAGCACCTAGGGAACGGCACTGCGAAGCAGGGCAAAAACAGTCCAGTGGACTGTTTTTAGTGAGTCTCCAAGCAACTGTGTTGCGAAGGTTAGTCCCGAACGAAGTGAGGGATGAGCCGAATAGGCGAAGTGCGAAAAGCCCGACCCCGCAGGTGGCGAAGACAGCTGCGGGGGAATGCCCGAATTTTCTTATTTCTCAAAATCAAGAACAGTCATATCATCAGGAAGAAAAAACAAAAACCAACAATCCAAAAAATTTTTTTCATAGAAACTCAGCGAGCCGGCAACTATCTATAAAGTTAATTGCATTGCATTTAATTCATCTTTTAATGATTTTTCTACGAAACTGTTTAAGGACATATTCATTTTTTTTGCAGCTATGGCTACTTTACTATGAAACAAAGGAGAAAGACGAACATTAAATTTTCCAGAGTAAGGTTTCTCAGGTTCAATTCCGTCTTCTTTACACCACTCAAGATAATCATCTACTGAAGCATGAAATTCATTTTCAACTTCATCTACGGTTGTTCCCTGAAAAGTA
>JAFZWX010000020.1 GCA_017617145.1 Treponema sp.
GAATCTCATTAAGGTTCCCTCCAGAAAAAGTAGGATATCGTGCCCGGATGGGCTTATCTATCTTAGCACGATAAACCTTGGGGCCTTAATGATTTTCATGCGCTTCAAATCGGATGTCGGGTCAAGCCCGCCACCGTTTAACTGCGTAGTTATACGGACGCCCGCACTGGGGCGCATAATATGAATACTTTAAACTAATACTTTAATGCATTTTGTTTTAAACATGATATAATCAAACAAATAAGTTTTTATGAAAAACTATAATTCATATATAAATAATGACTATTCTCCAATAGATATTAATCAACTTCCTTATTTTGTTGATATGAAAGGCCTGCGTAATTATGCACAAGAAAAAGGAGTTTCCATTTTCTCTCTAACAGAATCTGAGAAAAGGAAATTCATAAAACAAAATATACTTCATGAGAAAAATCTTGATAACATAATGTCCTTGGTAACTCCAGATAATATTCACTCTGAAGTCCAATGTGGTCATCTCATCGGAAAGGAAGAAATATAATATGAGAGATCATTACGATTTTTCAAATGAAGTAAAAAATCTTTTTTAAACTAACACTTTAATGTTTTTTCCCACAAATCATATTATCCTAAAACAAAGGAGAACGATTATGTACCGGGAAAACATTTTCAAAGAAATCAAACGAATAATTTCACAATTTATAGAAACAGAATATTGGTACCGTTTCAGAAGATTACCAAATTACTGGTATAATGATGAACAAAATATATACAGCCCTCTGAGAAAAAAAATCCCTGCCCGTGACTGGCTTACCTGTACATGGGATGGAGAAAATGACATTCTTGATATCATGCGTCTTAAAATCGAACATATGTTCTGGAATCTGAAAAAGTATGGTTGTCATGCCTATTTTTATCTAGATGCATTTAATTTGAAAACTGAATATCGTAATAATATTTCTGAGTCTGATTTACAATGGGCAATTGAAAACATATTTGAACGTTACTTTTCAGGAATAAAACCAAAATATTCAAGCTGGAATCATACTTTCACTGAAAAATATTCTGATACTCGTAACTGGACATCAAAGCTATGGATTGGAAATACATATACCTCTGAATATGACAGAGAAGATGCTGATACTGCTATTAATGATTTTGAACATCATTCTGATTCTGGGTTATGCCATTATTATTTGATTTGTGAAGGAAACTCTTCATTAAAAACTAATACAACTATCAATCGAAACTTTTATATAGCTCATGAAACTGATGTTCAAATTCCTGCTGATGAAATTCCCAAAAATAAGAAACTTTACGTTTTCGATAAAGATGATTTTCTAAACGGTATGCATCGGGAAGCACCTCAATACAGAAACACCGGATTTTCTAAAGATTTTGATTTACCTCCTAATTTCGGAAAGTCGCCTGTTCAAGATTTATCAGACCTTCAAAAACTTTTAGATAAAAACAAGATTTCAATTAAAAACATTACAGATGAAATCCTATCCGGCGTACAAACCTTTGATATCCCTCTTTCCGAATATGTAAAGCTCTCTCCAGAAACAAAAGACTTAGTTCGTGGAAAACGACGCGCTCTTACTCAACTTTTACATCTCAGACATCTTATAAAAAACATACAGAAAATTGATCCAATGAACAAAAAGTACACTTTGATTTATCAGGATGATAAAAGTCGTCTTGCTTTTGATAAGGCAAACCAGGAATATAGAAAAGACAGGCAGATTGCATACCGCAAACTTGCAGATTTCATGGCAGGATATGGTGATTCCTGGTGGGATTAGAAATAAACTGTCTATCTTGTCTGGTTTTTATTTGACAAATGTAGATACTTGTGTATATACTTTAATTAAAATGAGGAGGTACACTATGTTTGCAGCAAAAGTGTTCACAAGTGGAAACAGCCAGGCCGTAAGGATTCCAAAAGAATATCATATTGATTATTCCGAAATGTTCATAAAGAAAATTGGAACAACAATAATTCTTTATCCTCAGAGTCGTCCTTGGGAAAATCTTAAGAGAAGCCTTTCGGAATTTACAGATGATTTTATGTCGGAAGGCAGAAATCAACCAAAACTTGAAACAAGGGAAGAATTCTAATGTATCTTTTGGACACAAATATTTGTATTTTCCTGATAAAAAATAAGTTTCCAAATCTCACAAAGAAAATTCTCTCATCTAATAGCGATGATTTGTTTTTATCATCTGTTTCAATTGCCGAAATGGAATATGGAGCATCAAAAAGTCAGAACAGAGAAAAGAATCGTCAGGCATTACTGGATTTCTGTACAGACTTCAACAACATACTTGATTTTACTACAGAAGATACAGAAGCCTACGGTTTAATAAGGGCATATCTTGAAAAAGAAGGGAAAGTAATCGGTCCTTACGATTTGCAAATTGCCGCACAGGCGATGACAAGAAATCTTACAGTTGTTACAAATAATTACGATGAGTTTGTCCGTATTCCATGGATAAAAGTGGAAGATTGGACAAAATAATAACACACCTTAATATGCACTTCAAATCAGATTCCGGATCTGCATCTGAATTAAGTTGCGGGAGGAAAAGTGAAAAAAAGAATACTATTATTTTTGATTTATCTGTTCTCAAATGTGTTTATTCTTGAAGCACAGACAAAATCGATAAATTATAAAAATGAGTTTTATTTTTCTATAGGACTTTTTTCTGCTTATACTTTTGGAGAAAGTTTCCTGAATTATGTATCATATAAACCTATTGGTGTTGATACTGTTTTTTTATATCCGGAAATTCCTGAGTTTGAGATTGGATATAATCATTTTATAAGTGATCGCTTTGAAATTGGAATCGACTGTAATTATGAAATAGGTTATTATACGACTTACAATTCCAGTTCAGGCATAAAAATAAAAGATGAAATAAATCATCGATTATCCGTTTTGGGAAATATATCAATATTGTTTCCTAAAAAGCATTGCATATTGTATATAAAAATTGGTGCCGGAACTTGTATTGATTTGGGAAATTATTGGGAAGATTTTATCAGAGTAATCCCGGCAATTCAATTCAGTCCGATTGGAATAAAGTTTTTTCTAACAGATGATATTGTCTTTTTTTCTGAACTAAATTTTGGAATGAACAGTTTGTTATGCATTGGACTTTGCAAAGGTTTTTGATAATATTGATTATACAAAAAGGTACTGAAAATGAAAAAATTAATAATCTTATTGTTGCTGTTTATTACAAGCGTGAACTGTTTTGCGGATGATGCGCATGGAAGAATTGAGCCTTATCTTGGGGGTTTTAAAATCCAGGACTGCGATTCGATTGAAATGACGGATGAAGTCGTAGAAATCTGGGAAGACCGTGTAAAAGTAACATTTCATTTTAAGAATCTTTCTTCGCAAAAACAGACTGTAACAATCGGATTTCCTGTAAAATGGTATGAGGAAATTGGAGTGCGTGGAGAACCGGACGAACCTTTAAAAGATGACGCAGAAACAAGAGCCCGGATTGAAGATTATTATAAGTTCAAAAGTACCTGTAACGGAAAACCTCTAAAACGAAAGCTCATCTCCTCTGCTAATTCATATGATGGATTTAATTTCTGGTTTACAACTGAGCTTAGTTTTGAGCCGGGCCAGACTCTGGAAGTTATTGATGAATATAATTCAGGATATTCATATGGCTCCGACAGCATTGGTTATTCATGGAATACATGGACATACATCCTTACTACAGGAAGCTCCTGGGTAAATAGTATTCAAAAAGCTACAATCATTTTCCATTCAAAATATGAATATAAGTGGAAATATAATAATGTTGAAAGGTACAGCGGCAAAGATATAAAGTACATATGGAATATTGATAAAATGACTTATCATCAATGTTATTTTTCATATAAACCTTCATCAATAAGATATGATAAAAAAAGCGGCGAAACTGTAGTCACCTGGGTTTTAAAAGATATAAAGCCAACAGAAGAATGGGAAGCAGAAGAGCAATCTTCGTTGATACATTCTCCAAGTAACTGGAAACAGGAATTTGCCTGGTTTCTTGTAAAAGATGAATTATATAAAATTCCAGGTTATGAGGAAAAAGGAAAATGGTGGCTGGATGAACGCTTCACCGACGATTCAGGCGCAGATTCTATATACAAAGATTTTTCAGATAAAAAAGAATTTTATGAATGGGTAAAAGAATTATACGACACAGGTTTTACAGAATTTCAGCCAAAATCAAAAGATGCCGGAGTTTTTGCACAGCTTTTAATCAATTCCATTTATGCCATGCACGGTTATGAATTCAAAAACGAAAAATGGACTAAAATCTTCAGCAATTTTTCATGGTATAAACCTGTAACTTCATCAATTTCCGACAAAGACCTTACCGCCGAAGAAAAAGACATGATTAAACGCTTAATACAGTACCGCTAGGAAGAGGAATTGTAATTTATTTGAAAAGTTTCACAAACTATTGTAAAATAAAATAAATGAAGAAACGATTTTTATTTTCAATTGTATTATTATTTTTAATTAATGGTCTTTTTGCTGAATCGAATGCAGATAAATTCTGGAATTTCTGGAACGGCAAAGATGAAGAAGCTGCGGTAGATTTTCTTAAAGAATGGGAAAAGAAAAATAAAAAAGATCCTGAATTATATGTATGCTATTTTAATATGTACGTTAGTAAAGCTGCAAAAGAACAGATGTATGTTGAATCATCCTTACCTCCAGGTTACGACGGTCAATATATTGAGGGACAGAATGAAAAAGGTAATAAGATTTATATGTATTCTATAGTTGAATATGATGATGATTTATCTGCAAAGGCTTTTGAATATATAGATAAGGGTCTTTCGTATAATCCGAAACGACTGGATATGCATTTTGGAAAAGCACATTTTTATTTTATGCGGAAAGAATACGATAAACAGGCTGATGTTATTAAAAATACTTTTAAGTTAAACAAAAAATATAAGAATTCCTGGTTGTGGTCAAATAATGTAACTATTAAATCTGCTAACGTTGGTTTTGCCGCTTCCATCCATGAATATATTCTGAAATGGTATAATACACAGGATGAATCTGTTTTTCCTTTTATGAAAGAAATATCAGAATTATATGTAGAACAATATCCTGATGATGTAATTGCGTATAATGATGCCGGTATTTCAGCCATGTTTACAAACGATCTTCTGTCAGCTAAAAAATATTTCAAGAAAGGATATGAATTAGATCCTTCTGATATGATATTACTCGGTAATCTTGCACGCATTTGTTTTAATCTTGAAGAAATAGAAGAAGCATATAATTATTATAAGATAATGGCAGCATCTGATAATCCTGATGACAGCGAATACGCAAAAAATATACTTAAACAGTATTTTAATGAATAAAAGGATATATAATTATACACCGTTACCGTTGACTCTTTCTGAATATGAAGCTGCCTCATCAAGATCAAAGATTTTGTCTACGGCTTCTTTTAATTCTTCTTTTGTCATTCTTCCATGAGGATAGCATTTTGTTTTGTTTTCAAATGGTTTTAGAACTTCAAACTGCATAGCCCAGGTAAATGCACCCCATCCGTAAAAATCTATGTCGTAATAATCCTCATACCAGTCGGTTCTTCCGTAATCAAAAGCAGTTCCCAGATGAAGAAGTCCTGCAAATCTGTGTGCCATGAGTGCAAAATCTTCGCGGTTTATATATTCGTCTGGTTCAAAATCATCTGAACAGATATCAGGATAGCCGAAGCAGATTTTATTTGCCTTACCCCACCTGGATGCGGCTGAAGAATCATCAGAAAAAGCTGGTAATCCGGATATAGAAGGACTTCCTGCTTTTTCATAAAGCATTTGAATTGCTTCACCTCTTGTTGCAAAATCTCCTGAAGAATGTCCGTCGTTTGTTGTATAATAACAATCTTGTATAGAATCGTAATTGTATAAAGGAGAATTTGTAATTATATTAACGTTGTCATCAAGGGCGAGCTCATGCCTCAGGTTTTCAAAATAATCTCCGCTTCCACCAAAATCAAGTGTGCATGAATAAACGGCTCCATTCTGTGGTTCTGCTTTATGAACACCTGTTTTATAAGTTTTAACGAGACGTGGATTATTACTTATATCTATAGTGGAAATCTGTCGTATACCGAAAGCGTACAGGTGATAAAGCTTTGGATTTTTCGAAATATCAAGAGAGGAAAGATGATAATCACATTGAAGCTCAAGAAATGCGAGTTTAGGGTTGTCTGAAATGTCCAGAGAAGTAAGTGTGCTGTTGTAACTACAGATGAGCATTACAAGTTCCGGATTTCCACTCATATCAAGCTTTGTGACACCGTTGTTTGCACAGTTGTAAAATTGAAGTCCCTGCAGAGTGCTTATATCAACATCGCCGAGCTTTGGATTATCCCAGACATCAAGACGTTTTAGATGAGGATTGTTTGAAAAATCAAGAGATCTTAAATCATTTTTAAATGCATCAAGCTCGCAAAGCAGAGGATTATTTGATACATCAAGCTTTTTAAGGCCACATGCACTGCAGAATAAATTTTCAAGTTTTGGATTACAGCTTATATCCAGATCTGTTAATTGAGGATTGGCATTGCATTCCATATAAGCAAGCTCTGGATTGTTTCTTACATTCAGGGATTTGAGCTTACAGTTAAAGCAGTAAACCCATTCAAGTTTCGGACAATCAGAAAAATCAAGTGATGTAAAATCGTTATGTGAGCACCATATTCCGGTAACATTTGGATTTCCCGAAAGATCCCAGTCAGAAATATGATTGTTCAGACACCAGATTCCACGAAGCTCATGAAGATATTCGATTCCCTTGAGAGAATGAATATTTTTATTTTCACAGTGGAGGTTATAAATTCTGCTGATTTCATATTCAGAAAGGCAACCGTTTCTGTCTTTATCATAAGTGGATGTTGAAAGAATTGCACGGAAGTTTGGATCAGGGAAATTCTCTCTTGTAATGGCAATTCCATCAGATGCATGAGCATAATTTACTTCGGAACATGAAATGATGATTATTGAACTAAAAAGGGCATAAATCACAGTTTTAAAATGCTTCATAAAATATAATCTCCCTTGTTTGTTAAACGATTTATTTATACTAACATCTTGATAATAAAAAATCTATATATTAAAAATCTGTGCTATAATCACTTATATGAAGCACACAAAAATACTTTCATTCATTGTTTTAATATCATTTATATTTTTTTCGCCACTTACTGCTAAAGAAACACAGCTTGCAAAAGACGTAAAAAATGCACTCAAAAATTATGCCGGTCTTACTGAACTTAAAAACCGCGGGTTTACTTTAAAAGACCTGGATTCTGCAAAATCCCTTGAAGAAATTTATAATATTCTTCTTCCTTTTATGATTGCAGACAATATTCCCCTTGATAACGCCATCGGTTTTTGTGATAAACTCACTTATCAGACATACAGCTTTAAGCAGCACTATAACGTTCATTTTACAAAAGATTACGGAACAAAAGAACAGCTTCTTAAAAAAGGCTATAAGGAAGATGAAGTTTTCCCATATTTTTCTAAAGGAAAGAATATTTACAGGGGAGGAAAATTTTTATGGGAAAAAGCAAAAGAATATCCTGAAATTAACCAATGGTATATTCCTCACCTTCCGCCGGTTATTTCTGAAAAGTTTATTTATTTCTGGCCCCTTTATTATTCCGAAAGCTTTTATCC
Source organism: Treponema sp. (assembly GCA_017617145.1). Next base: position 7,712 of record JAFZWX010000020.1, read on the forward strand.
TGATTACTGGGAGCAGGCTTCTTTAAAAGATTTTATTATCCTTGATTTCAGATTATTTAGCGGTAATGATTATTCTCTTTCTCTTTTCTTTGATTACCTTGATGAAATAAAATACAAGGGTCAGGTAATAATGATTATAGATCCTTCTGGAATGTCAGGTGAATTTGTTTTAAAATACAGAATGATAAGTTGGAAAAAAGATAAGGGAATGGTTCCAAGAACTTTTAAATACACTACTATAGGTCAGAATACTTTAGGCTACGGAAACTTTATCGGTCAGTGGCAGAGATTTGAAAACGACAGGATTATTGTATGGGGCGTTCGTCCGAGAATTGATACGATAAACTCTGTTCAGGAAGGTGTTGGAATAAAACCTGATATATGGGCAGAAAATCCTGATGATATTTATAAAACGATTGATTATCTTACCGGTATCAAAAATTTTAAATCTTATGTTCAGCCAATCCAGACTTATATTGACAATCTTGAAATACAGAAGAAGTACAATTTATTCCTTTTCCGTCTTTCAAATCAGTTTAATCAGATAAAAGATGATAAAAAGCTTTCCAGGTATTTTGAAAAATTTGTTGAGCTTCAAAGCAAATGGTATAAGTTTTACGTTGATAATTACGACAAGCGCTTTAGTATAAGAAAGACTCTTTTTGCTACGTTTGAAAAAAACAGTGAAAAGCTTTCGCCTGATGATTATATTTCTGCTCTGGATGATACAGTCGAAAAATCTATTCTGCAGTCACAAAAGGAATTCGGAGAGCTTAAATACGATGATTACATCAAAGCGCTTACAAAAACAATACAATTCAAATCTGATGTAAAAGAGTCTAACCGCAGACTGGAAAGCTGTTTTCTCATTTATAATAAATATGATGTTCTTGTAAAAGAAGGCTTTGATATTCATAAGATGGATTACATGACTAAACCGGAAGAGATTATGGAATACCTTCAGTCATATTTTCTTTCACCGGACGGATATCCAAGAGATCTTCATACTCATTTTACAATCAAAACGAAGGATGGAAAAACTTATTCATTAAAGCAGACTTCAAGATATATTATTTTTAATAATGAATACGGCTCTAAAGATGAACTTAAACGAAAGGGCTATGTTGAAAATAAAACGATGTTCTATTATCCATATCACGACGGAAAATTCTGGAAAAACAACAACAATTGGCGCACCGGAAAAATGATTATGGCAATGCCGAATAATATGTATAAGGAATCAGAATATAAAAATGAATATTATACGACAGAAAAAACTGTTTATTTTAAATTTAAGCACTTCCCGCATCCTATTCTTGCAGGCCCGGAAATTGAAGATACAGAGCTTGATCAGATGATAGAAAGACTTTCTAATGAAAAAGGCAGGGAAAATATAATTTTTGATATTTCAAAGAATGTCGGTGGGGACGGTTTTACTTCCAGAAAAATCTCAGAAGCAGTAAAAAAGAGCGGAATCAAGAATGTTTATATTATAATTGATAAGGGTGCTTTTTCATGTGGAGATCATTTTCCACTTAGTTCAAAAAAATATTATTTTCCGGACTGTAATGTTACACTGGTCGGATATCCGACAAAGGGTGGCACAGGTTCGGGCGATGGAGAAACTTATATAATCCAGTTCCCTGATTTTGAGATTACCTGCGAGATAGCAACAAGCCTTCAGATTGCAGATGTAAAATGTGAAGGCTGGGGAGCAACTCCGGATGTTTATGCAGACAACCTTACAGATGCCCTTGGAATAATCAGGGAGCTTACCAAAGACGATTCCATCAAACCTTTTGAGGCACCTGAACGAACTAAATACAATAAGGACAAAAAACGCTGGAAAGAAGATGACATCATTTTTGAAATTAAGTAAATTATTTGCAGATAAATTAAGAAAAAAATAATACAAGGTCTTTGTATGGAGTTATTATTATGGAAGAAAAAGTTGATTTAAGTGATTTGAAATGCGGATATCCGGACTGCTGTTTTATGGCTGGTGGTAAATGGTTTCGTTACAGAACAGCAGGCCTTATAGTAGAAGACGGAGAACTTCTGCTTATCGGTAATAAAAGCGTTGATTATCTATATACAATTGGCGGTGGAGTTCATCTTGGAGAGCATGCAGAAGATTGCGTTCTGCGTGAGGTAAAGGAAGAAACCGGCGTTGATTATGAAATTGATCATCTTGCGGTTATCTGCGAAAACTTTTTTATTGGTCATGAAGAGCCGATTGAAGATTATACATGCCACGTAATTGAATTTTACTTTTTGATGAAGCCGCGCGGTTCAAAGGAACTTCATTCAGACAGTTACGGATGGAACAATCAGAAAGAAGAGGTCGTCTGGATTCCTCTGGAAAAGCTTCCACAAACAAATGTAAAACCTGATTTTATTAAAATACGGATGCCTGAAATTTTAAAAGGGAAGTCTCTTATTCATATTGTAAATGATGAAAGATAATTGGGGCTGGAACAGATTACAGAAAGTAAAAGGAGAAGATGATGGCCGTAAGAAATATTATAGTCGCTCCATATGATGAAAAATGGAAGCAGTGTTTTGAAGAAATTGCCGGTGAATTGCACACTGCTTTGGGCGAGCTTGCACTTACCATAGAGCATGTTGGAAGTACTTCTGTTCCAGGGCTTGCGGCAAAACCTATAATTGATATTGATGTTGTGATTGAAGATGAAAGCAAGCTGCCCGATGTTGTTGATGCGCTTGCAAAAATCGGATATCAGCATGAAGGGAACCTTGGTATCCCGGGGCGCGAGGCATTTGGTTATGAAGGCAAAACTCACCTGATGGAGCATCATCTTTATGTGTGCCCTGTAGAGTCGCCGGAACTCCGCAGGCATGTGTCTTTCCGAGATTATCTTCGTGGGCACCCGGAAGCAGTGAAAGAATACAGCCGCATCAAAGAAGAAGCCGCCCAATTGTTCCCACACGACATCGACGGCTACATAAATCATAAGGGAACTGTGATAGAAAAGATTTACAAGGAAATCGGATTATCCTGAGGCCTGGAAAACTTTCTGCATCTCGTGCACGTTTTTTGACATTTCGTGTTTGAATTATTGTTTTCAGAAAAATCATGATATACTAAAATTATAAAAATTTATGGGAATTTTCAGGAGGGATAAAAATGCTCGAGAAAATAATAAAAGAAAACGAAAGCGCCTGGGACAAACGCTCTGAAAATGGTGACAGATGGTCTACGGTTGTTTCTGCAGAAGAAGTTGCAAAGGCACGCACCGGCGACTGGCATATAATTGTAACTCCTGAGAAGCCTGTTCCACGCAACTGGTTCCCGGATAATCTTGCGGGTAAAAAAGTTCTTTGTCTTGCAAGCGGCGGTGGCCAGCAGGGACCAATTCTTGCAGCAGCAGGGGCTGATGTTACGGTTTTTGACAACAGCACCGGTCAGCTCGAAAAAGACAAGTATGCCGCAAAGCGCGACGGCCTTGAAATAAAAACCGTTCAGGGAAACATGCAGGATTTGTCTGCCTTTGCCGACGCCTCTTTTGACCTCATAGTTCATCCCTGGTCAAATAATTATATTGATGATATTCTTCCAGTCTGGCGTGAGTGTGCAAGAGTTTTGAAAACCGGCGGCATTTTGATTTCCGGATTCGGAAGCCCTCTTGAATATATTTTTGATCTGGAAAAATTTGAACAGGGCCATCTTGAATTAAAGTACTCCATTCCGTATGCAGACATCGACCACCTTGATGACCCAAAGGTTCGCGAAATCACCCAGGCCGAAGGCTACAGCTGGGGCCACCCCATAGAAGAACAAATCCAGGGCCAGATTTCCGCCGGCTTTGTAATCGCAGGCTTTTACGAAGACCGCGGCTGCTGGATGTTTGATAATTATATTAATACGTCCATGGCAACTAAGGCGGTGAAGGTGTAAGAGCGGAGGTACCATGTTAAAAGATTACGAAATAGATAAGCCTGTTCTTGAAACAGATAGACTGATTATGCGTGTGCTTACCAAAGCAGATGTGCCAGACTTGAAAGAATGGTTAGGAAGAGATGAAATCTATACCTATTGGGGGCGAAAGGCAAGTAAAGGTGAGAAAAATCCAGAACTGCTGTTTATTGATGCTCGTCCTTGGGTGCAAAGAAAGCCTTCACCAGATTTTAAATGGGGAATTGTTTTGAAAGAAACAAATACTGTTATTGGAATTATTGAAGTATTTAATATCCAGAATTCGAGGATGGGAGATATAGGGTATCGTATTCATCCTGATTATTGGAATATAGGAATTACTACAGAAGCACTGAAGGAAGTAGTAAAGTTCGTTTTTGAAAAAACTGAAATAGAACGGCTGAATGGAAGTGCCGATGTAAGGAACATTGCTTCGAATAAGGTGCTGAAGCGCTGTGGCTTCATAAAAGAAGGAACAATCCGACAAGGTAAAATGTGTTCGGTTTATTGTGACTATAACATTTACGGTATGCTCAAAGAAGATTACAAACGAAATTAGGTTACTAAATGTTTGATATAAACTCTTATTTACAAAATCTGATTTCTCGTTGTAAGGATGCTTTTGGCGCACGGCTGCTTTATGTTGGATTTATGGGAAGTTACTTGCGCGGTGAAGCAACCGAAAACAGCGACATTGATGTGTTTGTTGTAATTGATAACATCAACCTTTCCGACATGGACACTTACCGCGAAATTATTAAGGGTCTTGGAAATTATGACAAGTCCTGCGGATTTATCTGCGGCAAGGACGAAATGAAAAGCTGGTCGCCGCTTGAAACCTGCCAGCTGCTTTATACAACAAAGGATGTTTACGGAAAGCTGGAGCCGCAGTGCCTGAAGCAGACCGCCGCATTCTTGAGTTTGCCTC
>JAFZWX010000121.1 GCA_017617145.1 Treponema sp.
AGGATAAATCTGCAGAATGATTTGCAGACCAGCGATCTTTGTATAAGGGGTGCTACTAACAAATACAGACCGCCTGTTTTCAAAGTTAATTCAAGGTTCTCGTATTTTGCCAACGGCGAAGTTAAGATTGAGCTTTTGGATACTGTCCGCGGAAAGGATGTTTATATTTTCCAGGATGTTGAAAACCACGAAGTTCTTAGCTTGAACGGCGGGGCTAATAAGGTTGTAATGACCGTTAATGACCACGTTATGTCGCTGCTTGTTACTATTGATGCAGTGCGCATGGCTGGGGCTGGAAAAATTACTCTGGTTGTGCCGGCTTATCCTTATGCACGCCAGCACAAACGAAAAGGCCGCGAAGGTCTTACTGCAAGTCTTCTTGGACACATTTACGAAATGCAGAGCGTTTCCAGAATCATTACGCTGGATCTTCACTCACGCGAAATTCCAAATGCTTTCAGCCGTCTTAATCTTGATAATTTACATGCAAGCTATCAGGTTATCCGTGAGCTTAGCAAGATTGTTGACCTTACAGGCCAGACCGAAGATCTTGTTGTTGTTGCTCCTGATACTGGTGCAATTGACCGAAATAAATTTTATGCTTCCGGACTTAAGCTTCCGCTTGCTTTGATTTACAAGGAGCGCGATTATTCTATCGTTACTCAGGATGCTCACTCGACTAACATTAAGTCTGTAAAGCTTTTGGGTGATGTTAAGGGTAAGGTTGCCTTCCTTGCTGATGATATGCTTGGTACTGGTGGTACTTTGCTCAAGGCCATGCAGTTCTTAAAGGAACAGGGTGCTACAAAGGTTATTTGTGCTATTTCGCTTCCGTTCTTTACCGGCGATGCTATTAAGAATTTTGATGAAGCTTATGAGCAGGGCTTGTTCTATCGCATTATTGGTACAAACGCCGTTTACCATGAAGATTTATTGAATCGCGAATGGTACATAAGCACAGATGTAAGCGGACTTTTTGCAAACGTAATTACACGCATTCACTATAATCAGTCGCTCAGCGAGCTGCTCGATAACCGCTCGATTATTGAAAAGGTTGTAAAGCAGACTACACCTGGAAAAACTGGTGGAGACGCTGGAACTTCTGACGCGGCCCTTCGAGAGCCTCAGGGACCGCAGGACGCGCCTACTGAAGAGCAGACTGAAAATAAAGAAGGCTGATCTCAAAAATGAAAGACGTTGTCCTCGCTGTTGATATTGGTACTTCCTCGCTAAAAGCAGGATTAATCTGCCAGGATGGAAGTGTTGATGCAATGACCACAATTGCCTATTCCGCCCCCGAAAACCGCTTTGTTGCAGAAGGCTGGATCTGGGCGCTGAAGGCAGCAGTGGATAAACTGAAAGGCGATAATATAAAAGCACTCTCAATTTCCGGCAACGGCCCAACCTTGGTAAGCGAAAGCGGTCTCACTTTACGCTGGAACGAATATCCTGCCTGTGCGTTAAGTCTTGACGAAACAACTCCTGACGAAGCCCGCGAGTTTGCTCATTCAATTTTTTTACCACGCATTCTTTTGTTCCGCGATTTAATAAGCGATGAATTTGAACAGACAACCCATCTTTTTTCAGGCTCTGAATATTTAATGTGGCAGCTTACCGGTAAAGCAGTAACTGTGCTCCCGGAACCACGCTACGAAACTGCTTACTGGAACCGCGAAGTTCTGGAAGGCTTTGGAATCCCAACCGGTAAATTACCCGATTTTGTAGAGCTTGGCTACAACTGCGGTGACCTGACCGACAACAACTGTGAATTCTTAGGCTTACCAAAAGTTCCTGTTATTGCCGTAGGCCCTGACTTTATTGCGGGGCTTATTGGAACAGGCACAACCAAAGCCGGAACAATCTGCGACAGAGCAGGCTCGTCCGAAGGAATTAATTTTTGCGTAGATAAAGAAATCAGAGCGGAAGGTGTGCGAACACTTCCATGCGTTACAACTGGCCTCTGGAATATTTCTGTTTTAATTCCAAACAGCGCAGCCCTGCCGGAAGATGAGCGACTCCAAAAAGTTGTTGCAGGCATAGAACTGCTTAAATCTCTTGCAGAACAAAACGGCCTTGCATTTCCAAAACAAATTACAACAACAGGCGGTCAGGCAAAGGATGAAGCGTACTTTGAAAAAAAACGTGCCCGACTTGAACAAATGGGAATTGAACTGGTGGTTGGAAACTGTGCCGACGCAGAACTGACAGGTGACGGAATTGTTGCGTGGGAAAAAATCTGTCATTGTCGGGCTTGACCCGACAATCTGTCTTATGAAGAGATTCCCGGGTCAAGCCCGAGAATGACATGGAACTAGATATGACAACCTACAACTTACCCAAAAATCCAAAGGCCCTAATCTTCGACATAGACTCAACCTTATACACAAACGCTGCTTATGCTTTTGAACAGGTAGACTGTCAGGTGCGCCAATTTGCAAAAGACCGCGGAATAACAGCAGACGAAGCCCGCCGCATGGTAGCCGATTACCGTAAGCAATACGCCGCTGCAAACAACGGAAAAAAAATCAGTCTTGGAAACACCCTGCTTGCTTTTGGGATCCCCATTGCTCAAAGCGTAGAATGGCGCAAAACCTTAATGGAACCAGCCGATTTCCTGACTCGCGACGAAAAGCTTATTCAAACCCTGCATGAACTTTCAAAATCCTTAAAACTAATCTGCGTAACAAATAACCCTGTTTTCACAGCCCGCAAAACCCTGGATGCTATTGGCATTTTGGAGTTTTTCCCGGAAATTGTAGGCCTTGACACCTGCTTAAAATCAAAACCAGCCGTAGAACCATTTATGAAAGCCTGCGAAATTACCAAAACCATCCCGCAGAAATGCATAGCCATAGGCGACCGCTACGATATGGACATAGCATTGCCGCTGGAGCTTGGTATGGGCGGAATCCTTGTAAGCGGAGTAGAAGAAGTTTACGAGATTCCCACATTGATTGCCGCGTCGCTTTGCTCCTCGCAATGACGTATTTTCTTCGCTCTTCGCAATGACGTATTTTTATTGTAAATATACCCATTCTGCTTTATAATTATAATGTTTACTTTAAACAAAAATGGAGATTGTGCCATGAGAAAATCTTTATGGAAATTTTTAGGCATCCTTGTTTGTCTTTGTTTTACGCTTGTGATGACAGGCTGTGGAAATGCTTTTAAAGATGAAGGAACTGTTTCAATTGATGTAAGCGAAATGGTTGTTGCAGCACTAAAGGCAAGCCGAGATGCGGGAACTGTTGTTTCGGAACAGGAACAAGAAATTGCGGATTCAAAGGACGACATCACCGGTGACTATGATAATGATCCGGAAGAAGACTATGACGACGATGAAGATGAAGATGATGACGAACAGGCAAGTGAGTATGACCTTATTAATGATGCTCTTGTTATGAATGTCAAAATAGAGGTTTCTCTTACTTCAGACGGTTCTGTAAATAAAACGAATAAACGAGAATATCAGATTTCTTTAGATAAGTTTGAAGAAGAGATTGCAGGTGATAAAGATATTGATTTTATAAAGCTTTTCGGAATTAGTGATTCAGTTCTTACATTCAAAAATATTCCTATTGGAAGCGTTGTTAATGCACATGTCGAAATGGAATCTTCTGTAGGGGTAAATAACAAAGAAGCTCTTAAAGAGCAGCTCAAGGAATATTTGTCAGAAAATCCAATGATGGGAGAGATTACTGACGCCAGACTCGACAGTTTTATTGACTCCTATATAGAACGTGAAATAAAAGAAACTTATGGAGTTGTAAAAGGCTCCGGCGATTCTACAGTACCTTTAGTTGTTACTGCCAACAGTAAGAGTAATATCATTACAGTTAAATTAACATTTGAAGAAGAAGATGAACCGGAACCAGGTCCAGGCCCAGAACCAGGCCCGGGTCCAGAACCAGATCCATCAGACGAAACCGTAAAACTGATTTTCCTCTTTAATGACGGTAAAGGTAATTATGTTTCAAAAGAAGAATTCCCGCCTGTAGAATTAGGTGTAGACTCAGTTTGGACATCTGATACACCTCAGTTCATGAAAGACATTTTAATGGCAGGCTATGATTTGAACGACGAAAAAAACAATCGGGATATTAACACAAAAGAAAAAGAAGAATTCTTAGCTTGGATTGCAAATAATAACTACGAAATGACTTTGTATTGGGATGAAGTCGAACCAGAAATCGAATTAGAATTGCAAGGCTCTGTGGATAAAGACAGTTCGGCTAGTGCTCCTCAAGGTTATTATTGGCTTGATGTATACAGCAATTTTTCTTACGAGGTTAAATACCTGCCAATTGAATCTAATGATGAAAATGATGTAATTATTGTTTCAAAAGGTAAATGGTATTGTGGTAAATGGTTTGATGAAACTGTTGAAATATACGAAGAAGAATATTATGACCTTGAAGCCCAAAAACTAAAAGCAGTGAGCAAGGTTCAGGTTCAAGAAGTAAGCATGAAAGATTCACAAATGTGCATAACAAGTGCAAACGGACTTTCATTTATATTCCAATCGTCATATCAACCTGTAATTGAAGGTATTAACCTGGCATTAGAGTTAAACAACCTTCCTACCGAGGCCGCAAATAGTCAGCTTTGTTATGTATATGCAATGATGGTAGATAAGACGCTGCAAGCACAATTAAGCGACTTGCTTTCGTCAGAATCTGGAATGACTCAGCTTGTTGGCTTGATGTATAACCTGTCTAGTTGTTATTCTATTGGGGCATATGAAAAACTAAAAACTACAGAGAGTGGAGATAGTCTTACAGCAACAATAAAAACAAACTGGTATGGTGACAATACATTCGCAAAGACTGTGGGCGATGATGTTGGAATTCTTGCAATTGCTTATTATGGTACCCAGAAACAATATAACGAGCCAGAATATACAAGTGCCTATATAGGTTATTCTTCATTGATTACACTTGGAAAGACCAATGATGTAGATATCACAATGAAAGCGTATAATTACATTCCTGCCAGATTGTATATAAAACTTAATGACGATTATGCATATGATTCTTCTTATACAAATTCAAACGGTTATGTTTGTATTGATAGGGCAATCCCGGCATTCAGCAACACAGTTTTGAATGCAGATGAATCATTGATAGCAAGTGTTCTTGATGATAATGTAGTTTCAACATATATTTCGAAAGGTTATCTGTTTGACAAATTCGAATGTTCATATATGAGTGGCTTTGGTGTTGCAAATGTTGATCTTTGCCTTAAAACATCTTCAGACCAGCCACAAGAATCTACTGACGCACAAATAGATATTGACCTTAATATTCCAACCGAAACACTTTCTATTATTGCCGAAGTTGATGAAGACGGCATTGTAACCTTAATAGCCGAGGATAGTGCAAATACAGATTATAAAGCATACACCTGGATAATTGATGAAAAAGACCTTGGGCTTGGCGAAAATCAAGACGAATTCTTTTTCGATGCAATCAATGACTTACACTACGAATCTGGTGATGTAATATCAATATTGCTTATGGCTATAGATGAAAATAATCGTGTTCATTCCTGCACAGTTCAGGTTGAATTGCAATAATAAAAGGAGCTGAATAGAATGAAAAGAAAACTTTTAATTTGTTTTACAGCATTACTTGCTCTGTTAATTACTTCTTGTGGCAACAGTCTGACCGTAAAAGACGACACTCCGCAAGATATGGCAAAAATAGTAATAAATGCAGGAGTTAATAATTCTTCACGACATTTCTTCCCAACCGGCGATGAAGTAGATGTTTCTAAGTTTCAGGATTTTAGTCTGAAATTACAAAATACAAGTACAAGTATAACGACCAGCGTGTTTTCATATGTTAGTTATTCAGACATTTCAAAGCCTTGCTCAATTGATGTAGGAACTTACAATATCACTCTTACAGCATATAAAATCCTTAATGGTAAATCTGTTCTGTTCACCGATACACTGGAAAACGTACAGCTTGTTGCAGATAAAACAAATAAACTTAGCTTTACACTTGAACCTGCAAACACTAACCAGACAGGTACCATTTCGTTCAGCGTAACTTTTGATAATTCAAAGGGAGACGTTGATGTTGTTGTTCCTGTTCTTTGTGTTATTGATGAGGATACAGGAGATATGGAGATGGTGAAAGAGCCAGAAGAAGATGATTGTTTCTTCAAAGGTACAAGTTTTAATAATACTTCAAAAGAAACTGTCTCTGGTACAATAACAGATATAGAACCCGGATCTTATTTATTAGTTATTAGTTTTAATTCCGAATGCTCCGATGATTATGTAACTCTTGATTATTATTCCTTCTACAATATTAATGTCTACGGTGGCTTTGATACTGCTGTCAGTCAAACAGTTAAACTTAATCCTGTTTACACAATTTCGTATGAAGAAGACGACGACGGTGTAATTACCGAACTTAATGCAGAAACTTTAGGTTTACCAGCAAAATATACTCGTATGACTGATTTTGATTTGGGAATACCGGAAAAAGAAGGTTTTAATTTCCTTGGCTGGTTTGATGGCAATGACAGAGTAGGCACTAGTGATGAAAACGGTTATTATCCAACTTTTGTGTCTGGCAACCGAGGAAACAAAACTCTTGTTGCAAAATATCAGGAAATAGCAATTGCAGTTAAATTCCTGTATGAACAAGAGGATGACGGAGAATATGAAGAGATGCCAGAGCAAGTTTCTACTCTTTTAACTACAGATGAAGATTTCAAACAGCAATTGTCATATACAATTAGAAGAGAAGGGTACGCTCTTTCTCCAGATAATTCATGGTATGAAGAAGGTATTACTGTAGATGAAATCATCTCTATTATAAAGAGTCAGGAAGATGACAGCGACTTTGAGATTTATTTTGACAAGGTTTATACTATTCTTTATCCAAATCTCGAAAATCAAGGTATAACTTATACTGGTGAGATGATTTACGATTATACCCGTCATACACCAACCTTTGATTTGCCTGTTCTTTCGAAACCAGATTATGAATTCGTTGGCTGGTATAAAGAGTCTGATTTTGAAGATGGTAACTATTTTGTACCAAAAGATGGTGCAGTTCGTGTAGAATCTGTTCAAACAGGTACACGCGAAAATATCCGTCTTGTTGCTGTATGGACAAATAAAACAAACAGCGGTTTTGAAATCACTTTACCGGAACAAGATGACTTTGATTTAAGTCAGAGCTTCCAGCTTAATTGTACAGAAAATACAAGTACACATATGCTTACATTGGCACTTGCTCCAAAAGAAGGTATTGATGCTTCTGATATTTTGAGTCTGACCAGTCATTTTACTTATCAGTGGAGTATTGATGGTACTGTAATCGAAGATGCAGATTCAGGATCAAAGACTTTGGATTTGACTGCTTATCCATCTCTTACACCAAACAGCATTCATTATGTAACTGTAGCCGTTACTTATAATTCAAGAGTTTATACTCTGACTAAAAAAATCCAGATGGTAGATGCAGAATAAAGGAGCGAGAAATGAACAATAAACTTAACAATAAATATAAGCTTTTTACAGTTCTTGCCGCAGTTACAGTTCTTTTTGCAAGCTGCAGTAATGGTACTCAAACAAAAAATTCAGGAATGTCTGAAGGAAAAGCCCTTGTTTCTTTTAAGGTGCAGATTCCGGAAAATATCCTAGAAAACGGTTCCAGAGCCATAACAGATGTTCAGAAAATTGCGTCTGACCCAATAGACTGGGATGAAATACAAAAAATTGTCCTTAAAATAGAAAAATATAATGCTGAAAATCAGCTTGTTTCTTATTACGATGATTTTGAATGGGAAACTTCTGTGGCTGCAGATACAGGTATTAAAACTACCGCCTACGATAAAATGCAGGCTGCAGATCCTGTAGAACTTGAATTTGGTATTTATGCGTTTGATGCAAAAATGTATCTTGATACTCAAGAAGAAGAACAATGCTACTGGGCTTGTACTTACGAGTCACATATAAATAGTTCTACAGAAACAATTACATTAAATGCTGCACCAGCAGGCACCGGCGATTTAACAGTTAATTTTAGCCTTAATTTTTCCCCTAACGCCAGCGAAGATTGTTATCCTAGCCTTAAGGCTGGACTTTATTATAATGCGGGCTGTACCACTCCAAAGATCGATTTAACTGAGATAGATTCTGGTAATTTCAATGTTTCTGTTTCAGAAGGTACATATTACTTAAAATATGTTTATTATATGAACATAAAAACAGTAAGCGCCCCAAATCAATTAAACCCTACTTATGACGAAATTCCGTTGAATACAGTAGGTCCAATTCCAGTTTATATAAATGCCAAGGGTGCCCAGGCTACAATAGAAATTGAAGAAGATGATTTTAACACACTTCCTGGTCAGAAAGGCACATTTATTTTTGATTCAACATTAATCGATATTGTAAGCGAACCAATTACAGATGATTTTTACCTGAACAACGGAACCGTAACCTTCAGGGCAAAAGACCACGATACAAACGCGTTTATTAACCCTGCAAATGTAAGTGTAGAACTTTATTACGGTGCACAGAGGGTTGATGAAAGTTATTACACATTTGATAAAACCAAATACAACGGAACTGAAGGCGAATCAGATTATGATCCTTATTTTGAATTCAAACTTAAAGAAGATAAGCCTCTCATCACAGACGGAAAATACCAGCTTACAATAATTACAACAAAGCCTGCAGCTGCTGCTGTTGATGAAAACGGCCCATTCTTCTACAGCGCCCGCACCATAGATTTAGATGTAAAGCCGTTGTCGTATTTTGAGTTTGATGCAGGGGGTTATTATAGTGCTACTGAATTATGCAATGAAATGAAGACTAGACTGAATAATCTTAGAAGTGACGCTATTATTAGAGTCTATGGTACTCCATATTCTACTACATCAGATGTAGAAATACGTAATATGGAAGGAGGTACAGATTCTGTTAATACAGCCCAAGGATATTTTGAGAAAATTGCATCAACCTTGGAAGAAATGGTTAAATATAATCTTGTAGATCTGGATATGTCTGAGTTGGATAACGTTTATACAATGGATTTACCTAATTATGATTCTACCGACTATTTTGATTATGGTATAACTTGTAATTGTCTTAAATCTATAAAGCTACCGGCAAGTCTTCATAATATACCACAATATTCAATCTGGGAAGCCGCAAACTTAAAGACAATAGAATTTACTATTGGTGAAAATTATTATGATAGTTATGATATAGCGTTTTGGCCTAGAGCGTTTAAAAATGTTCCTGCTCTTGAACAATTTATTATTACAAATAAAACAACTGAAGAAACCAATCTGCTTACCTGTGATAATGGAAAGCTTCTTTTGTCTAAAATCAACGATTCTACTGCAAGTGTTGTTGGTTCAGTTTCTGCTGTAGAACAGTTTACAATACCTTCAACCGGCGATATTAGTGTTACAAGAATAGATGATTATGCTTTTTATGGTTCAAAGGCAACAACTGTTACAGGCCTGAATACTGTTAAAGAAATAGGCTTTCATGCTTTTGAGAAGTCATATATTACAACTCTAACAGGTTTGTCTGCGGTTGAAGAGATTCAGGATTATGCATTCTTAGATTCAAAGATTACTGCAATTCCAGATTTGTCACATCTTACACAAAGTCTTGGTTCTGGTGCATTTAAAAATTGTAAAAATCTGCAGACTATAACGGTTGATAACTCTTTCCTTGACATTATTAATTCCAATAATGTTGCTTTCGGTACTTTTGAAAATTGTGTTACACAGAACCTTATAATTGATGTTGATTTCAATCTTGCTTATTCTGGTTCATATAGTATGCCTGGAACATCTTATGGTAGTAAGTTAAAAATTCTTGATGATTTTAAGGTTGCAGATACCCTTACATTTAATAAGGAAGTTACTTTACCTGATATAGCGTATAGCAACGATCTTCTTAATGATGTTTCTACTGTTCAATTCTTCTATAATAGTAGAGGTTCATCATCTTCTTCGGGTTTAAAACATGTTGTCTTCAAACGTAAGAGTTATATTGGTGCTGCTCAATTCGGTAAGTTTGTCTACCTTGAAAGCATAGTATTTGAAGATGAATTAGGACAATGTGCTTCAGAAATTGGTAAACAGGCATTCTGGGTAAATCCACAAAACTACCAGTCTGATAGTTTCCAAACTACAAGAAGTGCAGATGATATTGTTCTTACCGGTGTTATAAGAATAAGCTTTAATGCAATTAATGTTTGTACAGAAGGTGGAACTCTTAATGTGCCATCAACATTGATTGCAGTTAATCAAGATGCATTTAAAGGTATACCTACAGAAGATGATAATGCTGTTACACCAGTTCTTAATTTCCCTGCTGGTGGTATGTGGGTAAAAGCATCTTCTTTGAATACAAATTATGGTAATACAGAAACAACTATAAAAGAATGGCTCCAAAGCAATCAATCTGAACTTACAATTACCGCACAAGATGGTGTTGCAGGAACAGATGCAGAAAATCCTGGTACTCCTAAGATTGAAATAAATGTGGATGTTCCTGGATTTAGTCAATTAAGTGCCAATGGACTTGGTAATTATGACAATCAAGTATGGTATTACCATCTTTTAAGCGACTAATAAACGAGGTGAACAAATGAAAAATAATATTTTTAGTAAAACATTTTTTGTAACGGTTCTTTTAGTGGCACTTGTTGGCCTTGTTTCTTGTAATAACAATGCCGAACTCAAAAAAGAAAATGCTGCGCAAGAAGGCATTGTAGTAACAGGTTTCTTTACCTTTGATGGTATGACTGCCAGCGACACTTCTTCAAGTCGTTCTGCTGTGCCGTCTTTTGCAGAGTATGATCCGGATGATTACTATTGCGTAGTGCTGGCTTATAATTGGGAAGTGTGGACCAACCCAAAGAATCCAGAGATGAGTACCATAGAAAAAGATTTCTCTCCATGTGCAACAGGAACTGCAAATCTTACGAACAAAACCTGGAAAATCGTTTTACCAATATCTGGTTATTATAGTGTAGAAGTAATTCTTATTAAAAATGGTGATGATGAAGATAATGCTATCTTCATAGGCGAAAATTCTATGCAAGAAGTTGTGCTTGATACAGCAGCCATTTCTTCGCATTTGAACAGTACAATCGCCTGGCCAGGTGAGCCTGTAATTCTTTTACCTAATCCAAGATATACAGATAAAACAAGAAGTACAAATGTAGGTGATCAGTATTATACAGATGTTTCTTTTAGTCTTAAATTCAGATATCCATCAAACAGCGGTATTACAAGTATTATTTCCAATGTTACAAATTGTTACTTTTCTTATGACTCGATTGTTACGCAAAATAATGTTGTTTCGGCTGATTTTGATAATGAGACAGAATCTGGTTATACATTGTTAACTATTACCGGAACACAAATGCTTAATAAACGATATGCAAATAATAGTTATAATAGTGGTCCAATTATTTATAACGGTTCCGGAAGTGACTTTATTGAATTCAAGAATTCAGCAGGCAAAACACTTTATACTTGTACAGAATCAATTACTTTAATTCCTGGCTTTACAACAGACACCTGGTATTGGGACGACGAAAATGACCCTCATTATTATCGTGATGCTGGGGGTAATACCTATTTTAATATCACTCAGGAAATGCTTGCTAATTACGCAGAGAAAGAAATTTATAGAAATAATGGTGGTTATAATGAATCAAATTATTCATCTTTACCTGTAATTTTATTTGACAATGAGTCTTCATCTTATGGTTATAGTGTGTTTGACAGTGTCCCACAAAATGCAACTTTAGTCGATGGAATTCAGTTTGCAAGAAACCGTAAAGTATTAGATTTTACACTTGCTCCAATTGATAGTAATGATAAAATAGCTTCGGGTGTAACCAGACATTATTATTACAGAAAAACAACACAGCAGATATTTACCATAGAAGAAGATAGCAGCGGTAAAAAATTGCTTGTTATGTATCCATCTTATGCAGGTTATGATTCGGGTGAAGTTATCGCTACCGTAGGCGATGCCTCGGAAGATGTTTTATCTGTTTTTGCTGCTTACGATGGCTACATCTATTTGCTTATGGGAACCAAGAAACTATATGTGGAATCTGTTACTGCAATTAAACGCGTTTGTGTAAGACAAAACGAAAGCTTTGTAACTCGCGATGAAAATTTTGGTTCAGTTCAGAATTTCGAATTCTATGAAACTGTAAGTGATGGTAATGGTGGTACTACAGAACAAGATGTAACTATAGGTCAGGCCATTATTTTTGCTTACAGTATAAGAGGTTATAAACTTACTGCATATAATAATGATTCGACAAGCTATATGTATTTATCATATATTTACGGGGATAGTGGTATGTACAGCCTTTTTTGTAAAAGAATTGCTATTCCAGACACTGTACAGGATGGTGATGACACTATAAGACTTAATGTAACTTCAGGAAATTCTGCTATTGAAGATTACAATATGTTCTTAAATACTCTTACAAATGACTCTTCAAAATTCGACAGAGCTTATGTGTCGGATGCAACAATTGCTCTAACAGCATCAGAAGCTACTTCCAATCTAGGTAATATTACAACCTTCAAAGGTGATTTGTACATTGCTATTTATGCTCCGATTGATTATGATGCCTCTTTTGGTGGTATTGTAAAAATTTCGGATATTGCAGGTGCAACATGGAATTCTACAAACCAGAATTTGTTTGAAAAAATAGGTTCTGACGAAAATTCTCCACGAATAAGAGGCTGGTATGCTTCTACGACAGATAACAATCCATATTCAGAAGCAAACGA
The DNA here is from genome assembly GCA_017617145.1 of Treponema sp. Next base: position 12,814 of record JAFZWX010000121.1, read on the forward strand.
AAAATTATATTTCTATGGCCCTTCAAAATTTATTGCCAGAAAACCAGACGAGCTTGTTATTGCAGATGAAAAGAGCTATACGCAAACAGAAAATGGAAAATACAAAGGATTCAACGAAGACCGTGTTGTTAGAATCAAACTTGAATCTTTTGCCAATCCTGATACTCAAATGACAGTAACAACTGTTTCAACAAAATTCAACTGGAAAATAGAAGTTGCTTGTGGTGGTGAAGAATCACATTTCATCCAGTACTAATTTCCTCTCCGTCTGCATTCCTGTTTATCAAACAGAACCCTACCTGGAGCAATGCTTGGGTTCGGTTCTGTTGCAGGACTTTAATGGCTTTGAAGTTATTGTTGTAAGCGACGCAAGTAACGGCAAAGACTCAAAGGGCAGGGGTGCAAAAAAAATTGTAAATGCCGCTCAAAAAGAATACAACCGCCAGCGTAAGTCACAGGGGCTCCGGAAGGTAAACGTTCGTTTTATTGAGCATGACGAAAACCGCGGGCTTGTAGAAGTACGTCGTACGCTTGCTTATGCTGCAAAGGGCTTGTATATCACTCAGGTAGACAGCGACGACCTTCTTGAAAAAGGCGCACTTTCTGCTATGTATGCTGCAACGCGTTCTACTGACGGCACAGAAAATTTTTATGATATTGTTCACGGCACTTCGGTTGCAGGCACTTTTGCAGACGACGGCAGCTTTGTTCCCGCCCAGGAAAACCGCTACGGCAAAATCTTTTATGGAAGCCTTTATGGACACGAAGTTTTTCACGGGCACTTTATAGACAAAGCGTTTTCTTCGAACACCTGGGGCAAGCTTATAAAACGCGAATTGTATCTTAAGGCTTACGAAAACATCACATACACCCGCTGCAACCTTGGCGAAGATGTTTTACTTATCTTTTTTATTTCGCTCTTTGCAAAAAGCTACATTGGCATTAAAGACAAAGTCTACCTTTACCGTATCAACACCGGCATGACAGGCCGAACAGTAATAGATAATCTTGCACGCTGGGAAATGATGTGTTCTGTTTCAAGCGTTTTTACTGTTATTTCGCAATTTATTTCTGAAAATCAGCAGGAGCTTTGCAACCCGGCCAACCAAATCTACCTGTCCCCTCAGGAAATTCAGGAGCTCCGCGATTTAACAATCCGTTATCTTGGCAATAATATCAGGAGCCTGCGAAACACCGTTACCCCCGAACTGCAGCCCCAGGCCTACCAGATGCTCTGCGACTACTGGGGAGAGGATTTTGTAGAGTCCACCGAAAAGCTGCTTGATGCCACAACTTCTAAAGAAACATAATTACTGACAAATTTAAAAAAATGTGGTATAATTAACGAAATGAACTTTGATACTAATTCTGCTTTGGAACTTACAAACAATGGAAGACTTTCCGTGTTTTTCATTGGTACTGGCAGTGCTTTTTCTAAACGATATTTTCAGACAAATGTTCTTGTCGTAAAGGGAGAAGATCATCTTCTTGTAGACTGCGGAACTTTGTGTCCTTATGCGCTTGAAAAAAACTATGGGCTTGAAATTAAAGATATAAATAATATCCTTCTTACACATCCTCATGCCGACCATATTGGTGGGGTTGAAGAGCTTGCACTTGTTGACCGTTATGTAAAAAAGCAGAAAAGTAACCTTGTTATAACCGATGAATTTAAACAGCTTTTGTGGAATGAATCTTTGAAGGGTGGTCTTAAGGTAAACGAAGAAGGTTCTCTTTCTCTTGATGATTATTTCGTTCAAATTAAACCACAGCAGATTTTGACAGAACCTTTTGAAATGTATGAAGCAAATGTTGGCAGCATAAATATCAAACTGTTCAGAACAAATCATGTTACCTGCAAAGATACTGGTGATTTTCAAATTTCTTATGGTCTTTTAATTGATGATAAAGTGCTTTATCCAAGTGATACTCAGTTCAATTTTGAGCAGCTTGAATATCTTGTTCAAAAATATCCTGTTAAAGTAATTTTTCATGACTGCGATTTTTCGGGCTTTAGCGAAGGTGTTCATGCTTCTTATAATCAGCTTAAAACTCTTCCGGATGATATTAAGAAAATTATGTATCTTTGTCATTACAACGGCAAGGCAGAATCTTTTAATCTTGAAGAAGATGGCTTTAGGAAACTTGCTCGTCCTGGTGTCTGGTACAGGTGCTAAACTGGCGCGGGCTAAAAATAATTCTGGTTCCGTAGCTCATCTGGATAGAGCGGTTGCCTCCTAAGCAACAGGTAGTGCGTTCGAGTCGCATCGGAATCATAAAAAAAATTATAAGAAATTATAGAAAGAGGAAAGTCGTATGAAAAAAATTCTGGTAGCTTCGACTAACAAAGAAGTTGCATCTACTGTTCAAAATGCAACAGACAAATATTCCGAAAACTTTGATGCTATTTTTTGTCCCGATACTGATGAGGCTTTAAGTCTTATTGATTACGAACTTCCGGAAATCAAAGTTCTTGATTACACTTCTAAGGATATGGATGCTAACCGTATTCTTGCTGCCATTCATGCTGACCCGTGGCTTCATAATGGTGGAATAATTGCTGTTGTTCCTAATCCTTCTATAATGCAGGAAATTGAAGACAAAAAAGATCCTAACATTCTTATTGTTCTTACTCTTTATACTTTTAAAGAAAACTTTGAACGATTACTTCGTATTTTGCAGGGTAATCAGAAGTTCCTCTTTAACCGTGGTATTCAGGACCGCATGGGTGGTCAGGAAAAAGGAACTTTTATTTGCGATAATGATCCTCTTGATATTCGTCTTTATACCAGTTTCCTTGTAAATTATCTTTACTGTTCTAACCGCATTGATGATGATGGTCGTTATGCACTTCAGACAACTTTAATGGAGCTTTTGACTAATGCACTTGAGCATGGTAACTGTAATATTTCGTGGGAAGAAAAAACAGGCTTCCTTAAGAATGGCGGTAATATGCTTGAATTGATTGAGAAAAAACGCAACCTGCCTGAAAATAAAGACAAAAAAATTAAGATTTCATATTTCATTGGTAAAGATAAATCGCATTTTGCTATTGAAGATGAAGGACCTGGTTTTGACTGGAAGAGCCGCATGGTTTCTGGTGATGTTCCTGATTTTGAACTTGAGCATGGTCGTGGAATAAGTCTTTCGCGCGGACTTGTAAGTGCACTTCATTACAACGAAAAAGGAAATGCTGTTTCTTTCGAAATCAACAATGTTCGCGATATGGCAAACAGCGTTCCTGGCATTATGGTTCCGTTTGCAACTATTCAGTATAAACGTCACGAAATTGTCTGTAAGCAGGATGAACCGAGCAACGATTTGTACTTTATTGTTTCTGGCCGCTACGGTGTTTATGCCGACGGTAAACTTGTTTCGGTTTTGACTCCTGATGATATGTTTATTGGTGAAATGGCATTTTTGCTGAACGACCGCCGTTCTGCCACCATTTTGTCTGCGGGTGATGGAAAACTGATTCGCATTCCAAAGGTTTCGTTCCTTAATTTGATTCGTAAGAATCCGCACTATGGTATATTTTTGTCAAAGTTGCTTGCACAGCGCGTTGTACGACAAAATAACCGCACAGTTGAGTTGAGTGAAGAAATAAAGGATTTGAAAAACAGGTTAGAAGGAAGAGTGTAAAAAAGTGTCATTATCGGGCTTGACCCGATAATCTGTTTGAAAATGGATTGCCGTGTCAAGCACGGCAATGACACTACGTTGATGTGTGGTCCCTGAGGCTCTCGAAGGGCCACTAGAAGGAGGCATAAAATGACAGACATAGAAATTGCACAGAAGAACGTGATGGTGCCGGTGACCGAGGTTGCCGCTAAGATTGGTATTCCTGCCGACAAGCTTGAGCTTTACGGACCTTACAAGGCAAAGTTAACTTTTGACGAACTGCGTATTTTGCAGGACAAGGCTTCCAAGACACCTGGTAAGTTGATTCTTGTTACTGCCGTTACTCCAACTCCAGCGGGTGAAGGTAAGTCTACAGTCAGTATTGGTCTTGCAGACGGACTTAACCGCATTGGGAAAAAGACTGTTGTTGCTTTGCGCGAACCTAGCCTTGGACCATGCTTTGGTGTAAAAGGCGGTGCGTGTGGCGGCGGTTATGCACAGATTGTCCCGATGGAAGACATCAACCTTCATTTTACAGGCGACATTCACGCAATAAGCATTGCAAACAATCTGATTGCCGCTTTAATTGATAACCACCTGCAGCAGGGAAACGAACTTGGTCTTGACCCTAGAACAATCAGCTGGAAGCGCTGTGTTGATTTGAATGACCGTGCCTTGCGAAATATTACAATTGGTCTTGGTGGCCGCTTACAGGGGGTTCCACGTGAAGACCATTTTACAATTGCAGTTGCCAGTGAAATTATGGCAATTGTCTGCTTGAGCCGAACAATAAGCGAGCTTAAAGAGCGCATTGACCGCATTGTAATTGGCCAGACTTATGCAAAAGAAAACGTGACCTTTGGTGCGCTTAAGTGTACCGGAGCCGTTGCCGCTTTGCTTAAGGATGTTATTAAACCAAACCTTGTTCAGACTCTGGAAAAAAATCCTGCGTTTGTTCATGGCGGACCTTTTGCAAATATTGCCCATGGCTGTAACAGTGTAAACGCAACCTTGTGTGCCCTTGCCAATGGTGACTATGTTGTAACCGAAGCAGGTTTTGCCGCAGACTTGGGTGCAGAAAAGTTCCTTGATATTAAGTGTCGTGCTGCGGGCCTTAAACCAAGTGCCGTTGTAATTGTTGCAACAATTCGTGCGCTTAAGATGCATGGCGGAGTTGCAAAGGCAGACTTAAGCAAGCCGGACTGTGCAGCCCTTGAAAAAGGTTTTGAAAACCTTAAGACTCATATTGAAAATGTTGCTAAGTTTGGTTTGCCTGCAGTTGTTGCAGTAAACAAGTTCATTACAGATACAGACGAAGAAATTGCTTTGCTTGAAAAACTTTGTGAAGGCGTTGGTTCAAAAGCCGTGCTTAGTGAAGGCTGGGGAAAAGGCGGTGAAGGTGCAGAAGCACTTGCCCGTGCAGTTGCCGAAATTGCAGACAGCGGAAAAGCCGCATATCATCCGCTGTACGAACTTGAACTTCCTCTGGCAGACAAAATCCGTAAGATTGCAACAGAAATATACCGTGCCCACGATGTTGAATTTGACCCTGCTGCCCTTAAAAAATTAAAGGGCTTTGAAGAAGCCGGTTATGGAAAGCTTCCTGTCTGCATCGCTAAGACACAGAACTCTATTTCGCATGACCCTAAGCTGATTGGCGCGCCAAGAGATTTTATATTCCCGGTACGCGATGTTCAGCTTTACGCAGGTGCAGGCTTTGTAGTAGCCCTCGCCGGCGACATCATGACAATGCCAGGTTTACCAAAGGCTCCTGCAGCATTAGACATTGATGTCGATGACAATGGTGTAATTTCGGGATTATTTTAAAAATGTGTGGTGGTTGAGCCTGTCGAAACCACCGCGTGTCATTGTCGGGCTTGACCCGACAATCTTTCTTCAATAGAGATGTCCGGGTCAAGCCCGAACATGACACAATCATTTTAGCAATTCTATTTCTTCTTCAGACAATAACCGATATTCACCCAGATTAAGATTTTTATCCAGTTCTAATTCCCCCATACTCATTCGCTTAAGGTATGTAATTTTATTTCCCACGGCTGCAAACATTCTTTTTACCTGATGGTATTTGCCTTCGTAAATTGTTAGCAGGGCAGAGGAGGCGCTTTGCCATTGCAGTGATGCCGGTTGGCAGGTAAAGCCTTCTTCGTTGTCTTCGGGGCCTACATCAATGCCATTTTCAAAGGCCTGTAAAATTTCTTTTTGATGTTCCGGTGTTTCTTCGTGTTCAAGCTCGCAGTAATAGGTTTTGCTTATATGTGTTTTTGGGGAAGTGATTCTGTGTGTGAGTTCGCCGTCTGTTGTAAAAAGCAAAAGCCCTTCTGTGTCCATGTCGAGTCTGCCAACAAGGTGCAGTTTTTCTATAAGATAAGGCGTTCGCAAACTGTCATCCAATAAATCAAACACAGTCTGATGGTCGCCTTCTTTTGTAGAAGAAACAACATGCTGAGGTTTGTTCATCATAATATAAAGGTTTGTGTGAAGGTCAATAGTTTCGCCATCAATCTGAATAAGGTCTTTTACAGCATCAACCTGAAAGCCCGGGTCAAATACCTGTTTGCCGTTTACAGTAACAACACACCTGTGCAGAATCTTTCTGATGTCTTTTCGTGAGCCAATTCCTTCATGTGCCAGAAGTTTGTCTATTCGTTCCATATAATAATTATACCATTCTCTTGGGGTTTGTGGTATAATATTAAAAGATACAAAGTAAAATGGAGTAGTTTAAAAAATGGCTGACACGGAGTGAAAAATGTCTGAGGACAACTTCCTTCTGTTGGCTGAAGACATTTTCCACGGGAGTGTCAGACATTTTTTCACATGTTCCAGTTTCAGGAGTTTTGATATATGTACCTAGGTGGCATTGACATTTATTATTTAATTCTTGTTTTACCTGCAGCTCTGCTCAGCCTGTTGGCCTCTGCACTGGTAAAATCACGCTATGCAAAATTTGACAAAGTAATGGCCCAGCGTGGTGTAAGTGGTGCCCAGGCAGCCCAGATTCTTTTAAAAGCCAATGGCATTACCGACGTACGTATTGCCCACATAAGCGGTAAACTCACCGATAATTACAACCCAAAAACAAAAGTGCTTAGCCTTAGCGATTCCACCTTTGCAAGCCGTTCAATTGCCGCTGTAGGAGTTGCCGCCCATGAAACAGGACACGCTATTCAGCACAATACTGGTTACGGTCCGCTCATCTTCCGACGTATGCTTGTTCCGGTTGCAAACTTTGGTTCGCGCTTTGGACCAACCCTTGCAATTTTGGGAATCATTTTAGGAGCCGCTGCCAGCCTTGAACAGTACCTTTGGATTTTTCAGCTTATTACAGATATCGGCCTTTTACTGTTTGGTGCATCGATGATTTTTTATATCATCACGCTGCCGGTAGAATTCAACGCATCGCGACGTGCACTCAAAATCTTAAAAGAAACAAACACCCTTGTTTCAAAAGAAGAAATCCGCGCCGCACGCAAAGTTTTGTCTGCCGCAGCACTAACTTATGTTGCAGCCGCGCTTACGGCAATAGGGTCATTCCTGCGACTGCTGCTCATAGCGAACAGCCGCCGCTCAAGAAGATAGCCTATTTCTTTCTTTCCAAAATCGGAACGTAGTCTCTTTCTTTTGAAACGTTCTTGTATGCAGGACGGTAGATTCTTCCGCCGCTAACAATTTCCTCAATACGGTGAGCAGACCATCCGGCAATACGAGAGATTGCGAAAATTGGAGTAAACAGCTCGCGAGGAATGTTGAGCATGCTGTAAACAAGACCTGAATACATATCGACATTGGCACAAATCTTTTTGTCGGAATTGTGAACTTCCTGAATAATTGCAGGTGAAAGCTTTTCAATGAGTTCGTAAAGTGCAAGCTCCTCTAAGCAGCCGTTGCCTTTTTCCTTTGCAAGTTTCTTGGCTTTTGCTTTAAGCAGAACTTCACGAGGATCGCTTATTGTATAAATTGCGTGGCCCATTCCGTAAATCAAACCAGAACCATCGCCTGCTTCTTTGTGAGCAATTTTAATAAGGTAGTTGCCTACTTCTTTTTCGCTGGTCCAGTCTTTTACATTGGCTTTAATTTCGTCCATCATTTCCATAACCTTGATGTTGGCTCCACCATGACGGCGTCCTTTAAGAGAACCAACAGCAGCGGCCATTGCAGAGTAGGTATCTGTATCGGCAGAAGAAACAACGTGAACTGTTAAAGAAGAGTTGTTACCACCACCATGCTCTGCGTGAAGAATAAGTGCAAGGTCCAAAGTTTCTGCTTCGAGTCTTGTGTATGATTTATCGGAACGAATAAGACGCAAAAAATTTTCGGCAGTAGAAAGCTCAGCCTTTGGATTATGAATGAACATACTCTTGTTATCATAATAGCGGCGCTTTGCCTGATAGCCGTAAGCAGCAAGAGTTGAAAAACGTGCAATAAGTTCAACACATTGTTTTACTACATTTCCAACACTGCGGTTTTCAGGATCTTCATCATAAGAGTAACTTGCCAGAACTCCGCGGGCAATTTTATTCATAATATCGTTTGAAGGAGCCTTCATAATCATGTCTTCGGTAAAGTGTTCTGGAAGGGCCCTGAACTCACCAAGATATTCCTTAAAGGTGTCAAGCTTTTCCTGAGTTGGCAACTCTCCAAACAAAAGAAGATATGCACACTGCTCGTATCCGAACTGTTTGTTTTTTTCGGCATCGGCAATTAAATCTTCTACATTGTAGCCCCGGTAAACAAGGCGGCCTGGAATTGCAATTTTCTGTCCGTCTTTAATTTCGTAACCAACAACATCACCAATACGGGTGAGTCCAACAAGTACACCTGTGCCGTTAGCATTTCTTAATCCGCGTTTTACATCGTAAGTTTTGTAAAGTTCGGGATTGATGGGATCATTGTGCACAGCAAGCTTTTCGAGTCGTTTTAAGATAGCGGCGTCAGAAGTTTTTTTTGTCATAATGGTCCTCCTGTGATATTTATGCATAAAAAGTGCATAAATATGCATAAAATCTTTATTAAAATTAAATAATTATACAAATATTAAAGATTTGTTGCAAGAAGATTATTTCTCAATAAATCTTTGTGCCGGAGACACTACCCAAATGGCAGTTAGTTCTGTGTCGCCTACATTTTCTACAAGGTGAGGGGCTGCAGAAGAATAAGAAACGCTGTCGCCTTCTTCAAGAATGTATTCGCGTGAACCGTAGGTGAGTCGTGCTTTTCCCTTTACAATAATTCCAAACTCGCGTCCAATGTGTCCGTAAGAGCCGCGGTGTGTATGCGAGCCGGCCGGGATTTTAAGCATATAAGATTCAAATGAGCTTTCCTTTGCAGAATCTGCAGGGCGGGCAAGCTCTTCGTAAATAATGTCGTCTTCGAACATAGAAGGACGCTCATCTGAACGGATAACTGTTACCGGGCGTTCCTTTCTGTATTCTTCAAAAAGAAATTCAAGATTTATATCCAGAACATCTGCAAGCGCCAGCAGTGTATCAATTGCAGGCGATACATGATTTCGTTCAATCTGCGAAACAAGACTTTCACTGACTCCTGCTTTTTGAGCAACTACCTTAAGAGTGTAGCCCTTGTGCTCGCGTACACTTCGAAGTTTTTCTCCAAAATGGTACGGAATTTTTTTATTCTGCTGTTCATTTTTTTCATCATTTTTCTTTTGCGAAGGTGTCATTGTTCTGCTTCTCCTTATTCTGCACGGTTACAAACTGAATAAAGTAATCTTCTAGAGTTTTATGCGGTCCGTTTAATTTAAGTCTTGTACGGGAACGTGCATTATCCCGTCGTATTGTATATTTTGCATAGAAGTCGCGGTAGTCCAAACCGGCATCTGATTTTACATGTTCGCCTAAGAATTTTGAAACTTCATCACGACCAATTGCAGGAATACCCTTTTCTTTAAGTATTGTTCGCAGCGTATTAATCTGTTCATAAGAAATGCCAAAAAGAAATTCCTCCATTGCCTGCGAAACTCCACTGTCGCCAAGCTTTTGTTTAATGAAAGCAATCCACTGGTCATCCATTTGCATTGAAATTTGCAAGAGCTCACTTGTTCCCATCATTGTTCCAAACGCTGGAGCTAAACGGCGGCGTGCCATCCAAACCGATTCCAATACCGGTGCAACCTGCGTACTTCCCTGATCGTTCCAGTGTTCCCAAAGCAAAAGAAGCGACAAAGCCCATTCACGGCGGAATTCCAATGGCTGTGTATTGTCGCTTATAAGGTTTAAATAAACATCCTCAATAAGAAGAGAATACATTGAAGAAATTGTTTCTGTATCAAAAGCTTTTGAATATTTTTTAAGTTCAGGAATATGATGTGTATATTTCGCAAAACTTGAAAAAGTGTGCATTTTTGCAACCAGAAGTCCTTTACCAAGCATAGCTTTTGATGGCAGTTGGAGTGTAGAGTCACCGGCATTCTGATGGTCAATAAGAGAGTCAATCAAAGAGGTTGGAGTTCTGGTTCCACCAATAAGTTCATGACGTTCCAGTAGAGACGGAAATTTTGCAACAGACTGAGCAAGCGACTCTAATGCTTCAAGACGATCATGATAACTTTTGGCCTTTTCCGGGTCAATCTGTTTAATCAGAGGCATGACTTCCTGAATGAGTTGCTTTTGTTGTGTTGTGAGCATCTCGGCCTTTTCATTTTGTACCGGGCTTGGCCCTTGCGAATCAAAAAAGGTACTGAGATCTACCTGCTCGAATTCATCCTGCTGCATAAGCGTGACTAATATTATACCTCATTTTTGGAGTTTTTTAAATATAATATTTCGTTGTTATTGCTCAAGTTTTATTGTGTAAGTTCCTGTAAAATAGGGGCAGAAAGTTCCTGCTGTTTTTTAAGGTTATACTGGTAAGCATCCTTTTGTGCGTTATAAATATTTCCCTGCATAAAACGAATAATAGGATTGAATTCCAAAAGTGAAAATGTCCAGAAATCAAGTGTACAGATTGACCATACACTTACTGCAATTAAAGAACCGTTCAGCAAAAACGCATTAAGGGAATCTTTGTAATTAGCGGCATATAATTGTCCCAGACCTGGAATGAACGAAAGATATCCTGCAAGCTTTTGGTTTTTTGGTTTAAAAGAGTTGAGCTTTTGAAATTGTGAAATAATTATTTCTCTTTGTTGATCATTCCATCCTTGCGGGAACAGTTCCATTGCTTTTGAAAAAGTCTGTTCTGCGTATTCAAGTCTTCCGCTTATAATTGCATTTGAAATTGCTGCGCTATAGGCACATTGGCGTACAAGTTCACTAATTTGCGGAAGATTCATATATGAAAAAATATAAAGATTATCTGATAAAAATGCTTTTGAATTTTCAAAGGCTTTATAAAGATATTTAATATGAGTAATCCTAAGACTGTCTGCAAACTGTTCATTGCCTTCTGATTCTTCTGTTGTTTTTATTGAATTGATTGCATTCTGTATTGTTTCTGCTGCAAGTTCCCACTGTTCCTTTTTTTCATAAAGCTCTGCAAGCGCACAAAATGCATTTGTAAGATTTTCTGATTGTCCGGGTGCATAGTTTTGCATAAAAATATATCTCTTGTATTCAACTTCGGCTTCTTCATAAGCACCGGCTGTATAAAGGGATTGCGCGTAGAAGAAAAGATTGTCGTATGGCCCTTCGCTCCCGGTGGCGGCATGCATCAAAAAAAATGAACTGAGAAAAACAAATTGTGCAAGAATGAACTTAATACTCTTTTTCATAGATTTTCTCTGTTTCTTCGCAAAGGATTCTGTATAAGGAATCATTATATCTTTTTGCACTTTGATACGAGCCATATAATTCTGCTATGTAAAGTACAAGACCGCAAGTTCCAAATACATAAGGCTGCCAGCTTTGCCATTTGGTCTGGATTCCTGTTACGACAGTTCCTGCTATAAAAGTTCCGATTGTAATAAAGGATGAAGCAAATGCACCAAAAGAACCTGTATACCATTTTCCACTGCCCGGAAGGAATGTAGAAAAGAACAAAGCAAGTCCCGGACTTTTTAATTTGTAAGACTGACATAATTCATTGAGTTTTTCATAATCGGCATTTATTTCGGAAAGTCCCGAGCATAATATTTTTAAACCGTTTATATCATTATCTAAAAGAAGGCTTGAAGCATCTATAAGATTTACAAACTTTGGAGAAAACGCTTCTTTTTCCTGTTCAATTGAATTTGTAAAAGTCTGGAACTGTGATGCGCTTCTTGTCTTAAAAAGAAAATCGGCTTGAACAAAATTTATTTTTTCTTTTACGGGGTTTTCAGCATTTGAATAAAAGTTTTTCTTAAGCCATTCAATTCCGCTCAGGTTGTTCTGTTTTTTATATATGTTAGTCAAGTCTAACAAAGTAGTTTGAAAGCTGTTGTCGTTTTTCTGATTCTGTGGAAATGAAAAAAGATATCGTTTATATTCACTTTCGGCTTGTGTTAAAAAGCCCTCGCTGTAAAGAGAATCTGCAAACGTTTTTAATATCTCCGGTTCATAAGGAGAAGGAACTCCCGTCGCTGAAGAATTGTTTTGCGCGTATAAATTAAATATGAACAAAAAACTGCATACTGTTAAAAATCTTTTTTTCATTACAAGCTCCAGATTATTTTTTTTGTATTGCAGGAACGGGATCATAATGTTTGCCGTTGCTAAGAGTAGGGTATTGGTCTCTTTTATGCTCGGTAGAAGTACATCGCCTTAGTCGTTCCACTCCCTGGAAAAATCCAAACGCACCATTTTTTGAAATTGCATCCATCATAAATTGAGAACAGGTTGGATAAAACGGGCAGTTTGACATATCCTGCGCGGTAATAAATTTTTTATAAAATTTGTAAGAACCGTTTATAAGCACAGAAGGAATTGAAACCGTGTAGGTCGCTTGAGCCGGCGTAACCGGTTTTGTGAATTGTTGTGCGACCGACAGATTTTTTGACACAGGAGTGTCCTGAACATATGTATTTTCATCTTTAAGTAAAAAAGTCAGTTCTTTATATTCATTATCCCATGGAATGCTAAAAGAAATATTTGAAAGTAAAAGCTCTGTTTTTATAAAAGGCTGCTCTTCATCATACGAAACAGAAACAATAGAAGTTGGATAAAAAAATCCGGATGAAGCTTCAAAGCCTGAAAGTGTTGTATCTGTAACAAGCGTTGTAAGTTCTGCAAACATCTGAAGTCTGGTAAAGCGACCAAAGGAATCGGAGTAAACAAGAATTTTATCAAGAGGCTGATCTTCGGGTTTATAACAATCCCATTGCGTAACAATTGCGTCGTTTTCAAAAACTCTGGTTGTTGGTGTAAAAAAGGAATCTGCAAGTCCGTAATCAGATTTAAACCAGTTTAAAAAGTCATTGCAGGTCTGTCTGAGAAAATCTTCGTTTCCTGAAATTTCATAAACAGTTTCGTTATCTAAAATAAAGGCTCCATCTTGATTTACAAACATTGTCTGTTTTACAGGAGAAGTTATTTGAAAAATAAACAGGTATGGATTTTTATTATAGATAATTGTTCCGCCAATAGAACTTGCTTCGGCCTGATTATTTTGTACTGCTTTTTCTGTACGTAAAAAATCGAGCTTCAAGGAAGAAATATTCCTCGAAGCTGCATTTAATCTTTCATAGATTAATGAGAAAAAAAGTAATGCAGTTACAACTGCAAAAAGATTTTTTTTATGGAACATAAACTGGGATCAATTGAATTCCGTTTACCAGAACGTCTCCTACTGCTTTTGTAGAACAGCTTGTTGATGAGCCCGTTCCTGAACTGCAGGATTGGTTTGCCGAAGAAGTGCAGGCTTGATCCATGGATGCACCACAGGCTTCTCCACAACCTTCGCCACAGCCCTGAAGCAAATTTTCAGTAGTAGTAGCACAACAATTTGCAGATTCACTTGTAAGATAATATGCACCAATTATTACACCAGCTGTTACAACAACACCTATAACAACATAAGTTACTATAAGAGCTGTTTTCTTTTTTTTGTTTACTGTAGGTTCATCTGAATAATCATAATTATTATTATAATCGATGTCGTCTTCATAATCGTCATAATAATCGTTATCATCTTCTACAATGATTCTTTGTTGTGTAGTCGAATCTGCCCCTGCAGCCATAGAAACTCTTGCTGCCGAAGAAGGTAATCCTCCACCAAAACTAGAGAATGAATATGTCACCGGCTCTGCAAACAGAGAAGCTGAGAATCCAAATAATGCCAGAATAATTGCGAAAGTTTTAATCTTCATACTCATATTTTACCCCCTTTGGGCTAATTTTGCAAGTTTACCCCTTTGGCACTGCCTACTAATAATAAACAACAAAAAGGCCGATAAGTAACTATGTTATTAAAAAAATTAATAAAAATCGGATTCTCATGTCTTGTAATGCTTGCAGGAATTTCAGGTTCAGGTGCTATAATTTTTGCACAGGAAGCTGCAGAATCACAGACAATTGTTTATACAGAAAAACAAAATGCAATGCGCATTACTGCAAATGATATAAAACTCGTTGAAGAAAAAAATGAGGATGGTGAGCTTACAGGTTATCATCTTTATATTCGAAAGATAAAAGGTGTAGAGTCTGTACTGCTTACAGAAACTACGCGGGATCCTACTGGTAAAGCAGATAACTATGCCTACCGTGCACTTGAATATAATCCGATTAATGGTGATGAAATCCGCATTTTAGACGGAAAGCCTCTTGTTTCAGAAGGAGCAAAATACAGCCTTATAGATTCTACAACCGAAAAAGTTGAAGGTCTTGGCGACGCTTTTCATATTTTTATTCCATTAAAACTTCAGTTTGGATACGAATGGAGCCGCAACGGAATTGTAGAAATTGGTCGCGGAACTTTTATAAATATCAGAACTTTCGAAAAGCCTTATGCCGATTACACGGGTGAATATATGGACAGCCCTTTTATGTTTAATCTTGAAACCCGTCGTCGTGCAAAGCCAAATCCTCCGCCACCAGATCCTCCTGTTGAGCATGAGGTTGTTCTTACAGATGATTATAATCCTGCCGCAAGCCAGAAGTTTGAAGAAATGTCTGATTTTATTGTTTATTCAAAAGGACCGGAAACAATTGTAGACGATATTCTCGAAGTTTTTGATGAAATTGGAAATAAAGAAAATCTTGATGTTGTGTTTGCAATTGATGCAACCGGCAGTATGAAAAACGATATTGAAACTCTTAAGACAGATTTATTACCGGCACTTTTGAAAGAATTTGAAAATGTAAAAGGCACCAGATTCGGTTTACTTTTTTATCGTGACTATGGCGACAATTTCAATTACAAGGGACTTCCTGTTAAGTTTTTTGCCTTTACCGATAATCTTACAACCTTCAACAAAAACTTGAATTCTATAAGAATTCTTGGCAAAGAAGGCGGCGATATTCCTGAAGCTGTTTATGAAGCAATTTATTCTTCTACAGAATTTTACAGCTGGCGGCCTGGAGCAACTAGACGAATAATTCTTATTGGAGATGCAGAACCTCATCCAAAACCTAGAGGACTTGGAAAGTATTCAAAGGATTATGTAATGGGTCTGGCTGAAGCAAAAGATATAAAAGTAAAAACTATTCTTTTACCTAGCGATTAGGAAGTTTTTCCATATCAAGCTGCGCAAGCTTTTTGTAGGCTGGAGGTAAATCTCCTGCTGCAGCGTAATCATAAATTTCAATAATTTCTTCGAGCGCAGAACGAGCCTTTTCATAATTTTTTGTCTTTAGATAAAAATGGGCAAGCTCGTATTTTGCTTCGATATATGTATTAGTGTCGCTGCCATAACGATCGATTGTAGCTTTGTAGCAGGCCTCGGCATTTTTATAATCAGCCGCATCATAATAACTTTGAGCACGCTGCAAAATTTGAGGCGCAGTTAAATCTTCCGGAATATCTTTTATAGTCTGGCAACCTGTTATAGTCAATGTAATTACAGCTGTTAAAAACAAACAGCAAATTAGTGAAGAAATCTTTTTCATGCGGTAATAATACAACATAATTAATGTATAGGCAATGAGTGATATAAGCAACGAGTGACTTTATACTTTTGAAGTGATGTTGTATAATAAATGGCAATGAGAAAAACACTTTTTTTACTGCTGCTTTGTATTTTAATAACAGGATGTGCAAGTAAAGGCAGTAACGATTCAGAACAAATAATAGAAGAGAGCGAAGAAATATTTCTTTTTTCAGACTGGCAGTACAGAGGTTTTGGTCAGGAATATCCGTTATGGGCGGAAAGCGCATTAAAAAATGATATTCAGTCTCTTATAGAATTTTTTCCTGAGCTTGAAGGTAAGGAATCGCAAATAGAAATTACAGTTCAGTTTGGTAAAAATGTCGATATGCTTACAAATCACGAAACGGTAAAGAATGATGTTCTGCCCGAAGAAGAAGTTTTAGAAGACTTAGATGCCCCTGAAACCCTGCCTGCTGCAAAAGTTTATGCCGAAACCTGGGTTTATATTAATCCTGATTATAATGAATATGAAGATAACTATGCATATATAAAAATTGGAGGAACAAAATGAAAGTTTTAGTAATTGGTGGAGCAGGTTATATTGGAAGTCATGTTGTAAAAGAAATGATGAAAGCCGGACACAAGGTTACTGTATTTGATAATCTTTCAAGCGGACTTAGGGTGAATCTGTTTCCGCAGAATGATTTTATTTATGGAAACATTCTGATTCCTGCAGATCTGGAAGCTGCTTTTGAAAAAGGTTTTGATGCTTTTGTTCATCTTGCCGCTTTTAAAGCAGCCGGTGAAAGTATGATTTTGCCCGAAAAATACAGTGTAAATAATATTACAGGAACACTGAACATAATGAATGCAGCCGTAAAATATGGTTGTAAAAAAATGATTTTCAGTTCTTCTGCAGCTGTTTTTGGGTCTCCGGAATATCTTCCAATTGATGAAAATCATCCGAAAAATCCAGAAAACTACTACGGCTTTACAAAGCTTGAAATTGAACGCTTTATGGGCTGGTACGATAAACTTAAAGGACTTCGTTTTGCAGCCCTGCGATATTTTAATGCAGCAGGTTATGACCCTGATGGAGAAATTCGTGGTCTTGAACAGAATCCTGCAAATTTGTTGCCGCGAGTTATGGAAGTTGCAGCCGGCATGCAAAAGGGTATGAAGGTTTTTGGAACTGATTACGATACCCGCGATGGAACTTGTATTCGAGATTACGTTCATGTTACAGATCTTGCACGTGCTCATGTTATGGCTTTGGATTATATTGCGAAGAATGACAAAAGCCTTACGGTAAATCTTGGAACCGAAAAGGGAACGACTGTAAAAGAAATTATTGATGCTGCAAGAAAAATTACAGGCAAAGAAATTCCTAGCGAAGATGTTGAACGCCGTC
Source organism: Treponema sp. (assembly GCA_017617145.1). The sequence goes on from JAFZWX010000121.1 coordinate 29,829, forward strand.
CTGGAGATCCTGCCTGCCTTTATGCAACCTCAAAGCTTGCAAAAGAACTGCTCGGCTGGGAACCAAAATACAGCGATGTAGAAACGCTTGTTAAGACTACATGGGAAGTATATAATGTGTAAGGTCGCTAATTTTTAGGTCTACCACATTGAAGGAGTTGCAATGTCACCACAAGAATTTCTATTAAACTCACGCTCTAAAATTGTGGAGCTTGAAACTTTGCTCACCAGCATTCCTGCTATTGCACCAGAAGGCGGCGGCGACGGAGAAACTAAAAAATGTGATGCACTTGAAGCCTGGCTCAAACAGAATGGATTTTCTGATGCAGGCTGCACTATAGAACGCTATGAAGCTCCTGACAGCCGTGTAAGCAGCAGAGTTCGTCCAAGCCTTGTTGTAACAATACCTGGTAAAGATGATTCTCAGCGTGTCTGGGTAATGGCTCATATAGATGTTGTTCCTGTCGGTGACCTTAGTCTTTGGAATACAGATCCGTGGAAGGTTGTAGAGAAAGACGGAAAACTTTATGGTCGTGGTGTAGAAGATAATCAGCAGGGCTTGTGTTCTGCTGTTTTTGCGGGGCTTTATTTTATAAAAAATGGAATTGTTCCAGCTCACACTGTAAAGCTTCTTTTTGTTGCAGACGAAGAAAACGGCAGCGAGTACGGTGCAATCTGGCTCATAAGAAATACCGATTTATTTCAAAAGAATGATCTTGTTTTAATTCCCGATGGCGGCGACAGTGAAGGACGAACAATTGAAATTGCAGAAAAAAATCTTTTGTGGTTGCGCGTTCATGTAATGGGTAAACAGACTCATGGTTCACGTCCCGATAGTGGTGCCAATGCGTGTCTTGCAGCCTGTGCTTTGAGCCTTGAACTTCATAATCTTGAAAAAATTTTTGATAAGCATGATTCACTTTTTGAACCAGACTATTCAACATTCCAGCCGACAAAACGCGAAAAGAATGTAGACAGCATAAACATAATTCCCGGTGAAGATACCTTCTGTATGGATTGCAGAATTTTGCCTTGCTATTCGCTGGCAGAAGTTCTTGCAAAGGTAGACGAAGCCTGCCGCAAGGTTGAAGCACAGTACGGTGTAAAGGTTGAGTACACAACTCCACAAAAATCAGAAAGCCCTGCAACTGCAGTAACAGCTCCAGTGGCCCAGAAGCTTGCTGCTGCCATAAAGAAGATTCATGGAATAGACGCAAAGTTTATTGGAATTGGCGGCGGCACAGTTGGCGCAGAACTCAGACGCGAAGGCATAGACGCCGTAGTATGGAGCACATTGGACGACCAGGCACACCAGCCGAATGAGTATTGTGTTATTGAGAATCTTATTAAAGATGCGTTAACGATGATAGAAATCTTCATTTAAGTACTGACACGGAGCAGAAAATGACTGAGGACAACTTCCTTCTGTTGGCTGAAGGCTTTTTCTGCGGGAGTGGCAGAACTTAAATGTATATGTATAAGTGCTAACGGATCTTAAAGAAGATTCCCAAGATTGCGCATGTCACTAAGATCTGCATAATCATAAATTTGATGAGAACCTGTGTTGGCGACCAGCCTCTGTTTTTGCGCATGTGGTCGTGCAGCGGGAATCGTATATTTTCGAAAATCTTTATTTTGAAGAAACGGAGCAGTGCAACCTTGAGTAAGCCCATGCCTCCGTTTATAAAAATTATTGAACTTGTTGCAAGAATAAGGAACGGATTTCCGCTTACCATAACGCATACACCAATAAAAAATCCAAGTGCACGACTTCCGGCATCGCCCATAAGACATTTGCTAGGGAACGCATTCAGCCACAAATATCCCATTACAACTCCAGCCATTGCAAAAAGCATAATCGCCCAGTTTGCACCGCTTGGAAGATGAGGAAGCAGCAGGTATGCAGAAATATCCTTGTGTCCAAGAACAAAATAGAAAACTGCGCCAAGTGTTAAAAGTGCAATAAGAACAAGTGTTGAAGAAAGACCGTCAACTCCATCTGTACAGTTTGTAGTATTTATTGAAGCCCAGAGCATTATTGTACAGATAATGATGTATACAACAGGATTAACTGCAATCAGATTTGAAGTAAATGGCAGCCAGAAGAGTACAATTCCATCGGCAGATGCATTTTTCATTCCATAGTAAAGAACAAAAGATGCAGCAATGCTCAAAAGTAAATCAAGAGCGCCTTTTAAATATTCTCCCCAGGAAGTAATGCTGCGGTCGTCAAGGTAACCTGTGAGCATTGTAAGCCAGGTAAGTGCAATGATTGAACCTCTGACCCAGTCCATTGGAACAACAAAAAAACAGATAATGACAAAAATTGTTATAAATACAACTCCAGCGCCTGTTGGTTTTCCTTTGGCAGCTTCGGCATTTTCTTTTAAAGTAAATTCGCGGCCTCTGTCGTGAGGAAGTTTATCAAAAAATTTTGGAATTAATTTGTATGCAGCAAAAAATCCGGTGTAAAGTGCTACAGCAATCAGAACTGCATAAGATGAAAGAAGTCTGGCCGGACCCCAGAACTGTTGAAGATATTGACCTAATTGAAAAATCATATAATCCTTCTTTATTATATATTGAGCACTAGTTTACCGAAAATCAAGAATAAAATCAGTAGCTTATGTGCGGCATATTAGTAAAAATCATTGAAATCAGGTGGTCATTACAAAAATTTATAAATTCTTCATCATTTTGAGCACCGCCTGGCTGTATAATAGCTTTAAGTCCATTTTCTGCAAGCTGCCTTATTGAATCACAAAGTGGTGTAACAGAATCGCATACAAGAACATCGGCAAGACTTAACTGTGTATTATCTGCATTCTGATTTCTATGAAGCAACGCTTCCGAAAGTGCAACATCCACTGCTCTTACAGAAGATTTACATGCCTGAGAAATTCCTACAACAGTATTATCTTTTACAAGTACAGCAGAAAAAGTTCTTGAGCCCATAGAAAGAATTGTTCCAAAAGCCATTTGATCTGCCAGAATCTGACCAGGCCTTGTTTTGGTTTTAACATCCCAATGGTCAAACAGAATCTTGTCTTTGTTCTGGAAAAGCAAGCCTCCATTTATAAGTTCCATTTCATAATCTGCAGTTGTGATTCTTGCAATTTGAATGAGTTCCATTTTTTTGACTGTAGAAAGAATGTCTTTTGCACCTTGTGTAAAACCCGGAGCAACAACTGCTGCAAAATTCCCTTTTACTATTTCTTCGGCAGCAGCTTCATCAATTACTGCACTGCATGCAAGCGTAACCCGTTTTACATTTTCGGCATCGTAAGTAAATGTGTTTTTAAAGGAGTTTAAGGTGCTCGAAGAAATGCATGCTCCCAGAATAGATTTATATTTAACTGCAATTGTAAAAACTGTTCCTGTAAGCGGTGTAAATTGTGTTTCAAAATGATATCCGTCGCAGTTTGTAGTTTTTACCGAAAACTGATTTTTTAAATTGAGCGAGAACATACAGATTTGTTCCCATGCAAATGAAATATCAGAAATAGTATTGTAGCTGAGTTCTTTTCCCTGTTGTTTTTGAAGCGAGCCTACAGTTCCTGTGCCACCCGGAAATCTGTAAAGACAGGAATTCTGGTGCGAGTTTGAACCTTTTTGCAGCATGTATTGTTTTTCAAATGGATAGGTAAGGTAATTGATAAAACTCTTTTGAACCTCATCCGGATTATTCATAAGAATTGAACTTGCAATTCCGCCGTCAAAAGCAGAAACAAGATTAAGTGCTTTTGCAGCAAGATAAATTCTGAATTCCTTGTCTATGCTGTCTGTGCGAATTTGAACCATTGCTTCTTTATAATCATCAGGATCACAAAGAATTAAAATATTTTCATAATTTAAAAAGGCATTACGAAGAATTGTCGAAACAAAAAAATTAAACGGTTTGGTAATAGCCTTTAATTTTTTTTCGGAATTAATATTGTGGAGCGTAGGAGTTACGTTCATACAAATAATTCCAATATTTCCTCCCGCTTGATTTACAGGAGAATTTGGTTCATCAATAAACGAAGACGACATAATTCTTTGAATGAGACCCGAAGTGTCGTTTAAATAAAGATTGTTTTCAGAAAGCGCCGGTTCTTTTACAACCGGAATCTTTGCTTTTCTTAGCACTTCTTCTGTTCTGTTTGCGCTAAGAATTGTCCAGCCCAGATTTGAAAGAAACTTTGCAAAATCTACAACGCCTTCTGTATTGTCAACATGAAAAATCGCCTGTTTATTCATACAGATATTTTAACAGATTTTTGTATAAAATACCATAAATAAATGCATAGGCTTATTCTATTAAGCTGAAGCGTGCAAACAAAGGCAGATGGTCTGACCAGCCCTGCCCGGAATATATTTTGTAAGGAATAGGGTAGCCTTGCTCAGAAGCCCATGGATTTATTGCTAAAGGTTCAAATGATAATTTTCTGATGCTTCCTGCAATAAAAATATTATCAATTCGTTCCCATTTATCATTGTAAAAGTAGCTGCCTTTTGTACAAACATAATCGCCGTAATCGTTGAACCAAAGGGAATTTATGTCTATGAAATCTGTATATCCAAAATCGGCATAACGGATAATTGTGTTTCCAAGCTCTTTTTTCCAGTCTTTTTGATTTTTACGATTACAAATAAAATCTGCAGCATCGCGGTTAAAGTCTCCGCAAATCAGAATAGCCGGTGTCGTGGAATTATCGTGTAATAATTCAGAAAGTCTTTTTCCAAGAATGCTTTCCTGCCAGTCACGCCAGATTTCTGTTTGCTGTTCACCTCCCGATTTTGATTTCCAGTGATTAGCTAAAATTACAAGCTTCTTTTTTTCGATGCTTGCTTCTGCTTCTAAAATGTAACGCGTACTTGGCTGATTTGTATTGTGAATGCGGATATCCATAAAATGAGTTTTTACATTATTCAGCGGATACCTTGATAAAATGCCAATGCCAATTGCTGTATTCTTTTCTTTTGCAAAGACAGAATAATTCCAGAATTTTTTCTGATTCCAATTATGACCGCCTGCTGCAAGCTGATTGCTTATGTCGTAAATGATATCTTCGTTTTCGAGTTCTTCAAAAATAAAAATATCGGCATCTACTTGTGTTATAAAATTACAAAGCCGTTCAAGCCGCACCTTATATTTTTCATTGTTCCAGTCTGCTGATTTTTGAAACTCTTTGTATTCACAGCCTTCCTTTTTCCCGTCAAAGAAAGTCTGAAGGTTCCAGCTTACTACGGAAACAGGAGTTCCGCCGATTGTTTCATTTTCCAGTGATTCTTTATGTATCAGCTGGTTTTGTACAGAACATCCGCCCAAAAAGGAACAAAGCCCAAGGCCAGCCGCTAGAATCAGCATGTGTCGTAAGTTTTTCATAAAGTCTTCCTCTTGTAAAAATTTTTATACTATAGTTAACAAAAAATTTTGTTAAAAGAGGAAGTTTTTTTGAGAAAATTTTTGAAAAAAGTGAGTTATTACGAGTTTAAAACGCCAGCGGCTTCCTTACACGTTGAACTTAAAGAATAATACATCTCCGTCTTGTACAACGTAATCTTTGCCTTCCTGTCTGTACTTTCCTGCAGCTTTAATTGCGGCTTCGTCCTTGTACTGGCGCAGGTCGTCAATGGTGTATGCTTCGGCCTTAATAAAGCCTTTTTCAAAGTCTGTGTGAATTACACCGGCTGCTTTAGGAGCTTTGTCTCCAGCATGAATTCTCCAGGCACGGCACTCATCTGGTCCTCCTGTAAAGAAGGTTCGAAGTCCCATAAGGTGATAGGTTTTGCGTGCAAGTACTGCAAGTCCGCTTTCTGCAAGGCCTACGCTTTCCATAAAATCTTTACGATCTGCAGGATCATCAATTTCGGCAAGGTCTGCTTCAAATTTACCACAGATTACTACAACTTCGGAATGTTCTTCATCGGCATATTTGCGGACAACTTCTACATATTTGTTTGTTTGTGCTTCAATAGAATCTTCATCAATATTGGCTACATAAATTGTTGGTTTCATTGTAAGAAGGAACATGTCGTAAAGAGCTGCTCGTTCATCATCTGTAAGTTCAGCAGTTCGGGCACATTTCCCGTCCTGAAGTAACGGTTTGATTTTTGCAACTGCACTAATCCATGGAGCATATTTCTTTTCTTCTTCTTTTCCAAGGGAACGGATTGCGCGGGTAACTTTATCCTGTCGTGCTTCAATTGTGTTCAAGTCTGCCTGACAAAGTTCCCAGTTAATTGTAAGAATATCGCTTTCAGGATCGATTGGAGCTGCTTCATTTGCGTTGTCGCGTACATGCATAATATCTGGATTATCAAAGCAGCGTACAACATGAGCAATTACAGAGCATTCACGAATATTTGCAAGGAATTTATTTCCAAGACCTTCTCCGTTACTGGCACCTTTTATGAGTCCTGCAATATCAACAAATTTTACAGAGGCCGGAGTTTTCTTTTTTGGGTTATGGATGCTTGCTAAAAAATCAAGTCTTTCATCCGGTAAATCTACAATACCAATATTTGGATCGATTGTACAAAAAGGAAAGTTTTCTGCTGCCGCTGGGGCTGCTGTTAAAGCCGAAAAAATAGTAGACTTACCAACATTTGGAAGTCCAACAATACCACATTCAAGTGCCATATTATTACCTCATTTATAAATATAATAAAATCAGACACGCTTGACAACAACCTTACATGAACATTGCCCCTGTCTTAAGAAATCTGCGTTGTATTAAAACGATTTTTTTACTATAATAGGGAGATAGTCTTATACAACAGAGGTTTTTTATGTCAGAAGAAGTAAGAGTTCGTTATGCTCCGTCTCCAACAGGAATGCAGCACATTGGTGGTGTTCGCACTGCGCTTTTTAATTATCTTTTTGCTCGTTCTAAAAATGGAAAATTTATTTTGCGTCTGGAAGATACAGACCGCACACGTTATGACGAAAAATATGTTCAAAACCTTTATGATACTATGGCCTGGCTTGGGATTGACTGGGACGAAGGCGGTTCTAAAGGTGGTGAATACGGACCTTATGTTCAGAGCGAACGTTTTGAACTTTATAAAAAATATGCTTATGAGCTCGTAGAAAAAGGTGAGGCTTACTATTGCTTTTGTGATGCAGAACGCCTTGACCGTATCCGAAAAATTCAGACAGAAAATAAAATGGCTCCCGGTTATGACCGTAACTGCCGCCACCTTACTCCAGAAGAAGTAAAGGCAAATCTTGATGCAGGTAAACCATACGTAATTCGTCTTAAGGTTCCAATGGAAGGTGAAACAAAGTTCAGCGACCACCTGCTTGGCGACATTGTATGGAAAAACGAAGATATTTCGCCGGATCCTGTTCTTTTGAAGAGCGACGGATTTCCGACCTATCACCTTGCAAATATTGTTGATGACCACTTTATGAAAATAAGCCACGTTATGCGCGCTCAGGAATGGATTCCTAGTACTCCGCTTCACGTTCAGATGTACCGTGCATTCGGTTGGGAACATCCGGAGTTCTGTCACCTTCCTATGGTAAACGGCGCTGACGGTAAAAAATTGAGCAAGCGCCATGGTTCAACATCTCTTAATGAGTTCCGTGCTCGCGGATACCTTCCACAGGCAATTGTAAACTATGTTGCAATGCTTGGTTGTTCTTACGAAGAAGGAAAAGAATTCTACACACTCGAAGAGCTTGCTGCACGCTTTAAACTTGAACATTTGAACAAGGCTCCTGCAGTATTTGACTACAAAAAGCTTGAATATTTTAATGCAAATTATATTCGCCAGCTGTCGACAGAGGAGTTGTATAAGTGGACTCTTCCATTTATTACAGGCACTGGCGACGCCGCAATTGAAGTTGCAATTGACCCTGAAACTCAGCAGCCGCTTCCAAATGTTGGACCAAAGTTCAGTGGTGTTTCAATGGGAGACGATGGCCGACCTTACTGTGTAGACAAATCTATGAATATGACCAGCGACGATGTTGAAAAAACACTCATGGGACTTATGCCACTTATTCAGGAACGTCTTAAGTTCTTGAGCGAAGCTGCAGAAATGGTTCACTTTATGTTTACAGAACCTGCAGTTCCACCAGCAGAGCAGCTTATTCCTAAAAAACTCGATGCTGCAAAGACAAAAGAAGTTCTTGAAGCTGCAAAGGATTTTGTACATCAGTGTTTCAGTCTGGATCACGAAGGTGCAGAAGCTCTTGCCAAGTCAAAGGCCGAAGCACTTGGAATTAAACTTGGCGATTTTATGATGCCAATCCGCATGGCAGTAACTGGTTCACGAGTTTCTCCACCGCTCATTGGTTCAATCGTTGTTCTTGGTGAAGAAAAATCTTTGGCTCGTATTGAAAAGACAATTGCGACACTGTAATTAAAAGAAAATCCAAATAGAAACGGAGGACCGTATATGAAAGGTATAATTCTTGCAGGTGGTTCTGGAACCAGACTTTATCCTATTACAAAGGCTGTAAGCAAGCAGATTCTTCCGCTTTATGATAAGCCTATGATTTATTATCCTTTGAGCGTACTTATGCTTGCAGGAATCCGCGAGGTTTTGATTATTAGTACCCCACGCGACCTTCCTATGTTCGAAGAGCTTTTTGGCGACGGAGCCTGGCTTGGAATGAAATTTTCTTACAAGGTACAGGAACAGCCACGCGGACTTGCCGATGCCTTTATCGTAGGCCGCGAGTTTATTGGAAACGACGATGTTGCCCTTGTTCTTGGCGATAATATTTTCTACGGACAGAGTTTTACTCAGACTCTTGTTCGTGCACGCCAGACTGTTGAAAACGAAAAGAAAAGTGTTATTTTTGGATATTATGTTAAGGATGCAACTGCTTACGGTGTTGTAGAATTTGATGCCGCAGGAAATGCTCTTGGTATTGAAGAAAAACCTGCAAAACCAAAATCAAACTATGCAGTTCCGGGGCTTTATTTTTACACAAACGAAGTTGTAAATATTGCTGCAAATGTAAAACCTAGTGCCCGCGGTGAAATTGAAATTACTAGCGTAAACAATGAATATCTTGACCGCAAACAGCTTAAGGTAGAAAAGCTTGGTCGTGGTATGGCCTGGCTCGACACCGGTACCTACGACGGACTTTTGGAAGCAAGCAACTTTATTGCAACAATTCAGAAGCGTCAAGGATTGTATGTTTCTTGTATAGAAGAAATTGCATTCAAGAACGGCTGGCTTAACAAGGAGCAGCTTCTTGAACTTGCAAAAGGCTATAAGACTGATTACGGAAGATATCTGGAATTTGTAGCGGGGAACTAAAATGGCATTTGAATTCAAACCTTGCACACTTGCAGACGGCACCCAAATCCAGGGCCTCTACGAAATACAGCCAAAGGTATTCGGCGATGCCCGCGGATACTTTTTTGAAGTTTACAGCGAACGCGATTTTTTCCAGGCTGGTCTTACAATGAAATTTGTACAGGATAATCAGAGTGCTTCTACAAAAGGAGTGCTCCGCGGTCTGCACTTTCAGACACAGCATCCACAGGGAAAACTTGTTCGTGCAGTAAGTGGCCGCGTATATGATGTTGCAGTTGATATTCGTAACGGTTCACCGACCTTTGGAAAGTATCACGGAGTAATTTTGGATTCCGAAAAGCAGAATGCATTTTATATTCCAGAAGGTTTTGCTCATGGCTTTTATGTTTTGAGCGACAGTGCAGTTTTTGCCTACAAATGTACCGACTTTTATGATCCGAAAGGTGAGGGTGGTCTTATGTGGAACGATCCGATAATTAATATTGATTGGGCAAACGTTGCACCAGGGCTTACCCCATTACTAAGCGAAAAGGATGGAAAGCATCCTGCGTTTGATTTGAACGGAAAGTACTTTGATCTTAATGCCAGATGGCAGGGAGAATAAAATGCGTAAACTAAAAAATATACTTATAACCGGTGGTGCCGGCTTTATTGGTTCAAACTTTATTCATTATCTTTTTGGAATGAGTTCTGCCGGCGATAATCTTTTTGGCGATGCAAATTTTGACGGAACAGTTGTAAACGTAGACTGTCTTACTTACGCCGGAAACCTTGAAAGCCTTGCTGATGTTGAAGCAAAGTTTGGCGGTTCGCGCTATTTCTTTGAAAAAGTGGACATCTGTGACCGCCCGCAAATTGAACGCATATTCAAGCAGTATGACATCGATACTGTAATTCACTTTGCTGCCGAAAGCCATGTTGACCGTTCAATACTTGGCCCGGAAGCATTTATGAAAACAAACGTAATGGGAACCTTTACTTTGCTCGATGTTGCCCGCAATTACTGGAAGCTTCCTGACGGAACAATGCGCGACGACGTGCTTTTCCATCATATTTCAACAGACGAAGTTTATGGTTCTCTTGGAGAAACAGGCTACTTCCGCGAAGACACACCATATGACCCACGCAGCCCGTACTCATCTTCAAAGGCAAGTTCAGATCATGTTGTAATGGCTTACTATCACACTTACGGTCTTCCAATCACTTTGTCTAACTGTACAAACAACTACGGACCATATCAGTTCCCGGAAAAACTTCTCCCACTTATGATAAGTAATATCCGCGACGGAAAAAATCTTCCCGTTTACGGCAAAGGCGACAATATCCGCGACTGGATTTATGTAGAAGATCATAACCGCGCTGTATGGCTCATTGTAAACAAGGGTGTAACAGGCGAAAAATACAATATTGGTGGCGAAAACGAATGGCAGAACATCAAACTGCTTCACAAGGTAATTGAACTTACAGCCGCAGAGCTTGGAAAATCAGCTGCAGAAGTTGAAAAAACAATTACTTATGTAAAAGATCGTCCGGGCCATGACAAGCGCTACGCCATTGACTGCACAAAAATCAAAACTCAGCTTGGCTGGGAACGCAAAATGACCTTTGAACAGGGACTTTTGGCTACAGTAAAATGGTATCTTAACAATTCAGACTGGATTAATCATATTTTAAGTGGTGATTATAAGAATTGGATAGCAAAGAATTACACTGAACAGGGAAGGTAATAAGTATGTCAGAAAACGAAATTCAGACAAAACAGGAAGACGAAATCAGCCTTATAGATTTGTTTGCAGTCCTTCTGCATTGGAAATGGCTTATAACTATAATAACAGGAATTGCCTGTGTAGCTGTTGTAATTGTCTGTGTTATTTCTTTAAAGCTTCCTCCAGAAAAATCTTTTATGCCTAATAAATATACTCCAAAAGCACAGATGCTTATTAATAACAAGGATTCTGGTGGCAGTTCACTTTCGAGTGCACTAAGTTCCAGTGGACTTGGTAGTCTTGCTAGTCTTGCTGGTGTAAAAGTTTCAGGTGCAGGAGTTTCATACAGTGCTCTTGCAAGTTATTTTGTGACCTCAAATACTATTCAAGATGCTGTAATTCAAAAATTTAATCTTATTGAAAGATATAAAATAGAAAAATATCCTATTGCTTCCAGTCGAAAAGAGCTTTCAAAAGTTCTTTCGGCGAAATTTGATGACGAAACCGGAGTATTTACAGTTAGTTTTACTGATAGAGATCCTGTTTTTGCACAGGCAGTTGTAAATTATGTAGTAGATCTTCTTGAAAAACGCTTTACAGAAATTGGAGTAGATCAGAATAAGCTTGCGGCTGCAAATCTGGAAGAAAATATTGCTACTGCTTATAATAATATGCTTGATTATCAAAATAAAATTCAGGAATTAGAAAGAAATGCTTCTTATGGAATGGGAACAAACGGCAGCTCAATAGTTATGGATACAAAAATGCTCCAGCTTGAGTTTAATGTTCAACAGCAGATATACTCCGGACTCAAAGCTCAGTATGAAAGTTTAAAAGTAACAATGGCAAGCGAGCAGCCTATATTCCAGATTCTTGAATATGCAGAAATTCCTGATCAAAAATCAGGGCCAAGCAGAGGAAAACTTTGTATAATTGTTGCTTTTGCAGCTTTCTTTATGAGTGTGTTCCTTGCATTCCTGCTCAATGCAATTCAAAATATAAAGAAAGATCCTCAGGCTATGGCAAAACTTAAAGGAAATAAATAATGAAGAAAATAATTGTTTTTTTACTTGTTTTAATCAGCAGTTCATTTGTTTTTGCACAAGCACCAGATGATGCATTAGATACAGATGTTGAAGTTTCTGCTTCTATTCAATTAGCAATGGCTGATCCTGATTTTAGAGTAACGGCAGGCGATGTATATACTGTAGCTTATGCAGCGGGTTCCAATGCTGTACAATATTCAATTCTTGTAGATTCTACTTATAAAATCAGGGTTGCAAATCTGGCAATTATAGATGCCTCTGGTAAAACTTTTCTTGAACTTAAAAAACAGGTAGAAGATATTGTTACTAAAAACTATCCTATGAGCGGAGTTCAGTTTGTATTAACAGATCCATCTATTTATACAGTTATTGTAAAAGGAGAAGTTAAACGAACTCAGGAAAGAAAGGCCTGGGCATTAACAAGACTTTCTCAGGTTATATCGGGGAATACTACAGGACTGTCTTCTACAAGAGATATTATTGTAACAAGTGCAAATGGTAAAATTAAAACTTATGACTTATTTAAGGCAACACGTTATGGTGATTTGAGTCAAAATCCGTATGTTCGTCCGGGAGATGTTATAACTTTAAAAAAAGCTGAACGAATTGTTTCAATATCTGGAACAGTTATTCGAGATGGAACCTATCAGTTGCAAAAGGGCGAAAACTTGAAATCGCTTATAGACTATTATGGCAATGGACTCGATTTGACGGCAGATCTTTCCCGTGTATCTATTACTCGTTATGCTAATACAGATCTTCCTGAAGGTCAAAAAATCTACCTGGATTTAAATAAAGATATGGATTTTGAACTTTTTGATAGAGATGAAGTATATATTCCTTCCTACAAGAGTTTGAAGCCTGTAATGTTTGTTGAAGGTGCAATTGGTGCCGATGAGGGAACAAAACCAGAAACTTCTGAAAAACGTCGTCTTCAATTTGAAACAGGGACAAAGTATTGTTTCTTCATTAGAAAGATTTCATCATATTTTACTGCTGTTTCTGATATAGACAATTGTTATATACAGCGAGGCGAGCAGATTATTCCAATTGATGTAAGAAGTATCCTTTATGATTCTAATTATGAAATAGATCTTCTAATTGAGCCTTATGATACTTTATGTATTCCTTTTAAGCAGTATTTTGTAAGCGTAGCAGGAAGTGTAATAAAGCCGGGTCGTTATCCATATATTCCTGATAGAACCTGGGATTATTATATTGGTCTTGCCGGTGGATTTATAAAAGAGCAAAACAAAAACGATACAATTTCAATTGTTGATATAAACGGAAAAGAACTTTCAAAGACTGAATATATTACTCCGGAATGTACTATTACTGCCGCTACAAATTCTGGTTTATATTATTTCAATCTTTATGCGCCTGTTATTACTACAATTCTGAGTGTTATTACAACAGCAATATCTATACTTGCTGTTACCGGAGTTTTTAATTAGTTAGTAGTTAGCAAAGTTAATATAGATTAACTTATAAAAAAAAGGGATGCCTGATAATTTCAGACATCCCTTTTTTTAGCATTTTGATTTTATTTTATGCTTTGTTCAAGCGGCTTTCCAAGTCGTCAAGAATAGCATTTAATTCTTTTGGAAGATGCTTTCCGAATTTTGGATAGTGGTTTTCACGAATATCCTTAACTTCTTTCTTCCAGCCTTCAACATCTACTTTGAGGATTTCTGGTAAAGTCTTCTTGTAGTAGTCTGCAAGACCGTCTGTGTTCAAAGCGCCTTCTTTTGGCATAAGACCAATTGGTGTATCAACAGCGTTATCAACTCCGTCGCAGCGGTCGAAAATCCATGCAAGAACACGGCTGTTATCACCGTATCCTGGCCACATGAATCCGCCTGGAAGGTCTGGGTTGTTTTCGTCCTTGCGGAACCAGTTTACGTAGAAGATCTTAGGAAGCTTGTCCTGATCTGCCTTTGCACCTACGTCTACCCAGTGC
>JAFZWX010000122.1 GCA_017617145.1 Treponema sp.
AATTGCGTGAATCTTGTTACAGTAGAACAAGATACGTTCTGAAGTTGTTGTCTTTCCAGAGTCAATGTGGGCACTGATACCGATATTTCTTACTTTTGAAATATCCCAAGCCATATTAATACCTCTTTTAAAAAAATTATTTCCAATATAAATTAGGGTCTTATTATTTTAATGAAAAAAGCCTTCTATGTAAATAGACATTCTTAATATTGGATCATGTGAAAAAAATGGCGGAAGCCGAAAAAAAAAGCACGTACTTTTTAGATACGTGCTTTCATTAGAATAATCAGATCTTAAATTGGAACTGATTTTTTATTTTAGAACCAGAAGCGAAGTCCAATATCAATAGGAGTGTAGTTGAAAATAGGTGTGATTCCATCGTGAATAACGATTCCTGGTTCCCATGCAGCCTGAAGATATAGTTCGATGAAGTTGTTGATAAGGAATACGTTAGTTCCAACTAATGCACGACCACCAACAAACATAGAGCCGGCGTCGCTTCCAACAACCATGTTTCCAGCAAGACCAACACCATAGTAATAGTGCCATGTCTGTTCGATTACAGGGTTTGCAATCCACCAGTCAGCAGTAATACCAAGGGCAATTGGATCTGTAAAAGTTGCAGAAACTGCGAATACGCAAGGAACTTTATCAACCTTGAAAGTTAAAGCTCCGTTTCCACCCTTCAAAGCAGGATTATATCCACCCTGAGGTCCAATACCAAGTGCAAATACATTTACTGTTCCAAGAACGAAAAGAACAGCCAATACAGAAAAAAGTTTTTTCATAAGAAAACCTCTTAAAATAAAAATGTTCATAAACTCTCAAAAACACATTTTTTATTATAATTAATTTTATCAGAAAAAGAGGATTTTTTCAACAAAACATTTTTTATTATAAAACACCCATTTGTCTTGACACATTCCCATAAAATCAATAATATAATAGGACATTCATAAGAATGCGATGGGCTACTAGCTCAGTAGGTAGAGCAACGCCCTTTTAAGGCGTGGGTCACTGGTTCGAATCCAGTGTAGCTCATTCTACGCGGGGGTGGTGGAATTGGTAGACACGCAAGCTTGAGGTGCTTGTGGCGTAAGTCGTGGCCGTTCAAGTCGGCTCCTCCGCATCAACAGGGAATTGCATAAAGCAGTTCCCTTTTTTTTTGAGGTAAAAAAATGTTAGCAGTATTCGTAAATTGCGGGGCCGTAATTCTTGGCTCAATAATCGGACTTTTGTTTTCAAAAAAATTCACTGATGAACTATCTGATATGATTCAAACTGCCTGTGGTATTATCACTCTTGTCATTGGTCTTCAGATGGCTTTCAAGTACAATAGCATTGTTTACATGGCACTGTCTCTTATAATCGGTGCCATTATTGGTTATGCTTTGGATATTGATGGTGCAATCCTGCGTTTTGGCGGCTGGCTGCAAAAAATTACAACTCCAAAGAAGAAGAATCCTATAGAAGGTGACGCGCTTGCTTCTGACATTGTTCTTGATGAGCAGAAAAAACACAACTTTGCCTACGCCTTTTTAAATGCCAGCGTTTTGTTCTGCGTTGGAGCCATGTCTATTGTAGGTTCCTTCAAAGCAGGTGTTGAGCACGATTACACAATTATTTTTACAAAGTCCATTCTCGACGGTTTTATGGCAATTTCTTTTGCCGCAGCTATGGGAATTGGTACAATGTTTTCTATTATTTTCATCCTGGTTTACCAGGGCGGACTCACTCTTCTTTCGGGAGTGCTGCAGCCTTATGTTTCTGAACTTCTTATAAACGAGCTTTCTGCAGTTGGTGGCGCGATTATCATTATGATTGGTGTAAACCTTCTGGGCCTCAAAAAAATCAAAACTGCAAATTATCTTCCGGCGCTGGTTATTGAAATTTTGTTTGTTGTATTGGTGCCGCTGGTGAAAGGAATGTTTGTGTAGTTCCAGAAGTTGGGTGCGTAAAACTTAACTCATACGCATGTAACATCAGCCTTTCTCCAGGTTCACAGTGCCCATACAAAGTGTCCCCAACAATTGGAATACCAAACCCATGCGGATCACTTGCTGCAAGACGCAATTGGTGTGTTCGCCCCGTATGCGGAGTAAAAAGAATTCTTGTTACACGACGCTTACTTCCGTCTGGCGCAGTGTAAAGCTCTGTTCCTTCTTTTTCCCATTCTGTAATTCCAAGCTTACCGTTCACCTCGTCGTAAATCTGGTGAGGGCGGTTGTTTACATCCAGCCTGAACTTTAATCGCAGTTCTCCCTGATATTCGTTGTGGCTAAAAATCCCGTCGAGCAGTGCAACATATTTTTTGTGTACAGTACCTGCTTCAAATTGCATGCTCAAATTACGGTGAGCTTCTTTTGTTAGCGCATAAACCATTAGTCCAGAAGTTTCCATGTCCAGCCTATGAACACTTGGCTGTTCTATGCAATGCGGGAAAAGTTTTTTCAAGCGTGAAACTACACAATCCTGTTTGTCTTCCGTTCGACCCGGTACACTAAGCAGACCACTTGGTTTGTTAATTACAACTAACTGCGAATCGCGGTAAAGAATTTCGAGTCCCAGAATATATGGAAGAATGTAGCCGCAGCGTTCGTCACATGGAGGATAGGAAGTTCCGTTTGTTTTATTTTTTGTGTTGCCGCCTTTGTAGCCGTAAAAAACTTCATCCATGCTTATTGGCTGCAGATTATGTTCAAATGCATAACTTAAAAGTTTTGGTGCACAGCAGTCACCGGTACCTGTTGGGGGAAGCTTCCCACCATGCGCTTGTATAATTTCGTTCAGTGTTATTTTTTTACCGTCAAAGCGGGTGAAGGTATAAAGACTGAAGACGTTTAGAAGGGACTGGGTGGTTAGTTGAGTGCGCTTTTCTTTTAATTTATCATGACCTGCATTTATTTTATTTGTGAGTTCATGTATTTCTTTATCATTTTTTGCGAGGGCTTTTTCTATTTGTTCTGGTGATGCTATGGAAGGAACAGTGCCTTCTGCTTCATATGCAATACCACTTACCGCATATAAAACAACTCGCTCTCCCGCTGCATTTACACATACAAGACTTCCCACCATAAAGCCATGCCCCTGACGGTCTTCACTTGGTTTTGAAATTTGTTTTATAATAACAGACCCGTCCTCTATGCCTGAAATAAATTCCATGCAGTAGTGACGGGCTAATTCTTGCGGGAACGGCGGAAACATATACGCCTCTTAGTACCGGCACATCATTAGTGCCAGTTGCGGGTTTCTACTTTGTCGTCGGGTGTTGCAACAAACACAATCGGCTTGTTCTTTGAAAATAATCCGTTTTCTACAACACCAACAATTGCGTTTATTTTGTCTTCCATTCCTGCTACATCAATAGGTTTTTCCCAGGTACAGTCAAGAATCTGGTTGCCGTTATCTGTAATTACAGGACCTGCTTTTCGCACTCCTTCACGAAGCACACAGTTTGCTCCAAGCATGTTCAATGCATTTGTAACAGGAACACGGGCACTTTCAATAATTTCTACAGGAACCGGAAACTTAGTTCCAATTGTTTCAACTGCCTTTGTGGAATCGGCTACAACAACAAAAACATCAGAGTTGTATTCAACTAACTTTTCGCGGACATGTGCAGCACCGCCTCCTTTTATACAAAAGCAGTCAGGTGTAACTTCATCGGCGCCGTCAATTGAAAGGTCAAGATGACCACCAATGATTCTGTCATTCATAGAATAAACAGGAATTCCTAAATCCTGGCAGGCATTCTGTGTCTGAAAACTTGTTACAACAGCCTTAATATCCTTCAGGTCGCCGTTTTTAATATGTTCTGCAAGTCTGTATACGGCAGGCATTGCTGTAGAACCAGTACCAAGACCAATCTTCATACCGCTAAAGATTTTTCCTTTTTCAATAAGAGTATCAATTGCAGTATTTGCTACAAGTGTTTTCTGTTCGCTTTGTGTCATATATCCACCTTTGTATCTATTTCATAATCTACGCCTGTAAAAAGTTTAAACTGTGCGTAGGCCTGATATTCAAGCATTTTGTAACCGTTGCTAACACGGCAACCTGCAAGCGAAGCGCGTTTCATTACAGGTGTAATTGCTGGTCTGTAAAGAATATCAAAAAGAATTTCATTACCTCGGAAGTTATAAAAATATATAGGATCGTTTGGTTCCTGCTGATTTTGAGTTCCTGGTTTTATTTCTTTTGAAGCGCCAACTGAAGTTGTTTGAATAATCAGATTTGAATATTCATCAAGAATTGGAGCGCAATCTGGTTCAAGCTGGCAATATTCAAAACCGTATCGTTCTGCAAGCTGTTTTGCATGACTTATTGTCCTGTTAAAAATACAGACTCGTGCACCCATTTGTTTTAGAACAAATGCAACTGCTTTTGCAGTTCCTCCAGCACCAATGAGTGCAACCTTTTTTCTTTTTATGCGGATTGGCCCTAAAAATTCTTCCAGTGCACGTTTAAAACCGTATGCATTTGTGTTGTAACCTATCCATTTTTTATTTTTATAAATAGCTGTGTTACAAGCACCTATTTGGACAACCTCGGGAGACTGTTCATTCAAATAATACATAATTGATTCTTTATGAGGATTTGTAATTGCAAGTCCTTGTATACCAATCTGTTCTGCAAAAACAAGAGCTTCAGATGCCAGCTGTGAACGAATAGGAATGAAGACTGCATCAATTCCTGCACGCTTAAAGCCTGTGTTATGAATTTCGGGACCCGAAACTTTATAGAGTGGCCAGCCGGTTATACCAAAGATTTTTGTATTTTTCGTAATGGAACGAAAGTTATAAAGTGAAGTAAGTGTAACCGGATCAATGTGTCCTATGTTCGAAGTGTTTGCCATTAATTCTTCTGGTGAAACATAAGTAAGATATGAATTAGTATGAGAAGAAAGAAGCCTTGATGGAAGACCTTCTGGTCCTAATGCGCAAAGAATATGTTCATATTGTGTCATCTGACTTCCTTCACGGAACAGGTTTGCAACATCTGAAAGCTTTTTTGGTCTGAATGCAATTTTAGGAATTTCATAACCGGTTTTGCGCATTTCATCACAGCGTTCACGTAGATTATAAATAGGCTCGTCCATGCTGTGTACACTTCTGATTATCTGAACACCAAAAGCCATTGCCGCATCCTGAATACTTGGAATATGAAAATCCTCTTCAAAATCTACATAGGCAAAGTTTTTTGTTTTATCCTGATTTGCAAAAGCAAGTGCACGGCTAAAAAGACAGGTTCGTGAAAATTCGCTGCCATCAAATAATCCACCATCAACATCACGTCTGATTGTCAGAATGCAGGGAACATGAATCATGGATGGGAAGCGTCTTGCATAAAGCTGATCTTCTTCTGTAAGGTGATCAACTCTTAACTCAACGATATCAATCAACTTTGAATATTTATTTACAAGCTGTCTGTCTTCTTCCAGAGTCTTTCCTGTTAATGTAAGACAAATAAGCGGTGCGTTCATTATTCAATAAGCTTCCTTGCTTCAACCTTATCGGCAACACTAAGAACTAAAGTTGTTCCTCGAGGTACTTCATATGGAATAGTCAGATTTCCACCCGGATGATTAAAGCTTACAATTGTATAAGAAGTTCCTTCAGATGGGAATGCTTCAAGCTTCATTGGAACTGGATATGGATAGTCAGGCAGTTTTTCCTGGAAAATACCATAGGCATTGTCGTCATTGGAATCTTCTGGCATTGCCATTTCAACAGTTACCCTTGTATAGTTTGGTACATATTCGTCTTCTATTGTCTGTTGAGAAACAACTGTTCCAGGCTTTTCACCTTCTGTTGCAGTGTGTGAAGTTATATCAAATACAATTTTTGTACGTGCAATTGTCTGAAGTAAATCGTTAATGCTCTGACCAATTACATATGGACGGCGTGTATTTTCATAATTTGGTCCGCGACTTACAACCAGATTTACAGTTACAGGCTCCGAGATTTTTGAACCTTCCGGAGGATCCTGTTCAAGAATTGTGCCTGCTTCAGAGGCATCGGGAATATAAGTTGGAGTTGCAAGTGTAATAAGAGGTTTTGTTTGTCCTGCAAAAAGTGTCTGCAATGACATTTGAACTTCTGAAAGATTTTTTCCAACATAAGAACCTACAGAGTCAATTACAACACCACGACTGATTACAAGATTTACACGGCTATAGCCTTTTACAATTGCACCAGGTTGAGGATTCTGTTCAAGTACAAGTCCTTCATCACCAGGAACATTTGAATAACGTAGATTGATTTTTGGATACAACTCTTTTATCTGCATTTCAATAAAAGCTTCGTCCCATTTCTTTCCTACAACATTTGGTACAAGAACTTTTTCTGCACCTTTGATGTTTGTGAAAAATACTGCACAGCAAGCAATAATCATAAGAAGTACTGCGCATATACAAGTTATTATAAGAGCAGGAAGATTTGACTGTAAGTGGTCAAAACCATCTGAGAAACTAAAGCGGAGTTTTTTTGGATTCAAAGGCTTTTTTTCTTTTTTTGTACGAGACTTTTTTCCTTTGGCAGGAACGGCTTCTGCTTGCTCTTCGATAGGTTTAGAGGCATCAGTTTCTTCTTTCTGCTCTTCGACAGGCTCAGAGACCACAGTTTCTTCTTGCGGTTCCTGAGCTCCGTCTTGCGGTTCCTGAGGCTCTCGAAGGACCCCATCAGCTTCTTCTTTTTTTTCTTCTATAATTTCTTTGTCTGTTTCTTCGTCGCTCATTTTTTTCCTCAGTATTTCTATTTTAATACACTGCCAATAAAGTCTTTGGCACCGTTCATAAAGTCTTTGTAGTTCATTACGTTTTTACCTTGTCGCTGGAGTTTTGTTATGCTTAAAACACCATCGCCGGTCTTGACGTAAATTCCGCCTGTTGTTTTATTATATGCTAAAACAGTACCGCAAGAAAAGGCTTTATACTCTTCTGGTGAAACGATTACTTCATTTGCTTCATAAATCTTAAGAGGTGAGTCATTTGCTTCAAGACACCAGCAGCATGGGTCTGGAGAATAAGCTCTTATTTTTCTACTGATAATTTCGGCGCTTTCGTTCCAGTTTATTTTTGCCATATCTTTTGTAATGGTGTAAGTATAGGTTGCTCCTTCCTTGTTTTGTGGTTTGCCTTGAATGAGTTTCCCCTGTGCTGAACTCTCTTTAATAATCTGACAGATTAGTGCTGCTCCTGTTTTTGCACTGTAATTTAAAAGAGTTTCGGTTGTGTCTTGTTCCTTTATGTTTACAAAATCTTGTTTTAAAATATCGCCTGCATCCATTTTGAGCGAAAGAGTTTGTACAGAAATACCAAGCAGTTCTTCTCCGTCTAAAATTGCCTGTTGAACCGGAGTACAGCCTCTGTATTTTGGCAGGAACGAAGGATGAAGATTTATGCCGCCCATTGGAAAAAGGGATAGAAACTTTGGACCAAAGATGTGCCCGTATGCAAAACAGACTAGAAGATCTGCGTTAAGAGGAGAAATCTGTTCACGGGCTGTAGCATCTAAATGTTCTGGTGTAAAAACAGGAAGTCCTTTTTCCATTGCGTATGCAGCTACTGGTGTTGGAGTAGGGGTTTTGTGCCTTCCCTTTGCAGTTGGTGGATTCGAAAGTACACCTGCAATTTCAAACCCAAAATCTTTCTGGTTATTGTAAAGAGTTTCTAGTGTTATTCTTGCTGCCTCTGGGCTTCCTGCATACAAAATCTTCATTTTGATTTTTTTGCTTCCTTAGCAGCGATTTTTGCTGCAATCTTAGCCGCTTTTGCTGCCTTTGCTTTTTCTTTTTCTTTTGCACGTTCTGCACGGCGTTTGAATTGAAGTTCAGTTTTTTCGGCAAAGGCCTTGTCGCCACGGTCTATATAAAGGATTCCATCCAAATGGTCATATTCATGTTGGATAATTCTTGCAAGAAGGCCGTCGGCATCAAGAGTGAAGGGACGACCTTTTTCATTAAGAGCCTGAACAGTAACTTCAACAGGACGAGAAATTGTTTCGTAAACCTGGGGAATACTTAAACAACCTTCATCATAATCACCAACCTCTTCTGAAGTTTTAATTATTTGAGGATTTATAAATACGCGGCGGACATCATCATCGGCAATTAATACAAACATGCGGATGTTTTTTCCAATCTGAGGTGCTGCTAAGCCAACGCCTTCGTATTCAATCATTGTCTCAAACATATCTTCAACCAGCTGTTTGATTTCATCATTAATTTCCGCAACTGGAACCGATTTTTGTCTGAGACTTTCTTCTCCAAGCTTTACAACATCAAGTACCATTTTTATTTTCCTATTCTAAGTCGGGCTGCTCTGGCGTGTCCTGCGAGTCCTTCAGAATCTCCAAGATATCCGGCTGCTGCTCCGCTTTTTACAGTTCCTACTTTTCCTTCTTTTACGCGAAGTGTTGTTACAGTTTTAAGGAACATTCTTACACTGAGTCCACCAGTGAAACGGGCGCTTCCAGAAGTTGGGAGTGTGTGGTTAAGACCTGCGGCATAGTCTCCATAAACTTCAGCAGCATAGTGTCCTATAAAGAGAGAACCGTAATTAAATACATTCTTTTCTATTTTATCGCGAAGCTTTCCGTCTTCCATTGCTAGTTCAAGGTGTTCCGGAGCTTTGCGGTTAGCAACTTCTATTGCATCTTCAAGTTTTTCTACAAGGATGATTTTTCCACAGTTATCTATACTCTGGCGGGCAGTTGCTTTTGTTGTAAGTGTTTCAAGCTGGGACTCAATTTCGGCACTAACTTTGTGAGCAAAATCTTCGCTGTCTGTTACAAGAATTGGCTGTGCAACTACATCGTGTTCTGCTTGTGCAAGTAAGTCTGCTGCAACCCAAGCCGGATTTGCTGTTTCGTCTGCAATAATCATTACTTCTGTTGGACCTGCAATGAAGTCAATTCCAACCTGTCCGTAAAGAGATTTTTTTGCAATTTGAACAAACTTGTTTCCAGGGCCAACTATTACGTCAACTCGTGGAATTGAGTTTGTTCCATAAGCCATTGCACCAATTGCCTGTGAACCGCCAACTGCATAAAGATGATTTACACCACAGATATAAGCGGCTGCCATAATGCCTTCATCTGCATAAGGCTTTCCACCAACAAAGGCTTTTCCTGGAACTCCTGCTCCTGTTTTTCCTGCGTCAATTTTGTCTTCCGGGTGTACTCGTGGTGGTGTACACATAATTACATTTTTTACACCTGCTGCAACTGCTGGGGTAACAGTCATAATTACGGTAGAAACAAGAGGAAATCGTCCGGCTGGAACATAACAGCCTGCTGTTTCTACAGGAATTGTTTTTTGACCTGTAAAGATTCCAGGTTCAAGTTCTTCTTCAAAATCTTTAAAAGATTTGCGCTGGAGCTTTGCAAACTTAAGAGCAAGATCGTGTGAATAAACAATTGCATCGTAAATGTCGCGTTTTTCCATACGGAGTTTTTCTGCTGCAGCCTTGAGTTCTTCCTGTGGAACTTCAAACTGAGCAGGTACAGCAACGTCAAATTTGTTTCCGTAAAGTCGGAGGGCTGAGTCGCCGCGCTTCTGTACTTCTTCCAGTACAGATTTTACTGTTTTGTCTTCACCGTCAAACGGTCGGCCCTTGAAAAAGTCGGGCTCTACATCTTTATATTGTTGAATTTGTATCATAATTTATTCCTTATTATTTTTCTTTATGTCGTCTGTCTAATTCATCGTAAACGTCTTTCCATGAAACACCTTCTTTGTACATAAGAACGTTTACAAAATAGAGCAGGTCTGCCGCTTCCCAGATTACTTCATCGCGGGTGTCGGCTTCGCAAAGTTCTTCTGCTTCTTCTTCTACCTTTTCGCGTACACGCTTAGCATCAAGTGTTGCAGTGTAGCTTCCAGGTTTTGGATTGGCAAAACGGTCTGCGATTATGTTGTACAGGCGGCCCATGCTTGATTTTTCGCCAGGGTCTGTTCCATAACAAGTCCATGAACCGGTATGACAGGCAGGTCCTGTTGGTA
Organism: Treponema sp.; assembly: GCA_017617145.1. The sequence continues at coordinate 10,003 of JAFZWX010000122.1, forward strand.
AAACTGTTGCAAGAATGCTGTCTCGGTCGCAATCTGCACGAAGTCGAACTATTTCTAAAAAGTTTCCGCTTGTTTCACCTTTTGTCCAAAGCTCGTTTCGTGAACGGCTCCAGAAAGTAAGCTTGCCGCAGTCAAAGGTTTTTCTTACAGCTTCCGCATTTGCAAAACCCTGCATAAGAACTTCGCCATTCATGCTCTGTGCAATCACAGGAATGAGTGGTGTTTTTTCAAAATCAAGGCAGGCAACAAAGGCATCTGTAAGATTTACCTTGTTTGTATAAAGTGCCATTCCAAGCTGAACATCACAATGTAAGTGCTCGAGCGCAGCAATTTCTTCTACACTCGAAACGCCTCCTGCAACAACAACGCGGCATTTTACAGCCTGTCGAAGCTGCTTTGCATAGTCCATGTTTGTTCCCTGCATGCAGCCTTCTTTTTCTACACAAGTAAAAAGCAGTTCTGAACAAAACTTTTCTGCTTGTCTTGCACCTTCAACCAGCGGAATATCTACAGTTTCCGTCCAGCCTTTTACGGCAATTTTTCCATTGATTGCATCTACCGAAATAATGATTCTGTCTTTTCCAATTGCAGCCGCAAGTTCATTCAAAAAATCCTCGTTGAGTACACTTTCGCCGGCAGCTGGATTAGTTTTCCAGGCAGCAGAACCGATTATAACTTTTTCGGCACCAAGAGAAATAAGTTCACGCGCTCTTTTTACAGAACGGATTCCTCCGCCAGTACGCACATTTCCCCGTCTGAGCAGAGATTTCAAAAGAGGAGTGTTTACAGTGTTTCCCTTTGCGTCTGTGTTTCCAAGTGCAGCATCTAAATCAATTACTGCAACTTCCCCGTACATGTCAAACTGGCGGATAAGAGCATCTGCATCATCACGCTCCAGCATAAGATCTTTGCCGTTCTTAAGCTGTACAACATGTCCGTTTTTTAAATCAATAGATGAAATTACCATAGTAGGGTATTGTACCAAATTTTAAGAGTTAATACAAATGAAACAAAAAAAACTGCTGGAAAAGGAGAAAACCAGCAGCTTAAAAAGGGGGAAAAAAATGTGAACATCGAATTGGCAAAAAGATAAACTCTTCTCTTGCATCGAATACACTTATTAAACCTCTGATTTAATAACAGGTTACAAAAAAAATTGAAAAATTTGAAATAATGTTGCGATAAGTTAAAACTTATACTATACTAAAAGTGGGTAGGGATATCTGGCGAAATTGTCGTCTGGTCCCAGGGGAAAAAAATGGCTGAAACTAAAAAAACTCCAGGAAAATCATCTTTGGCGGCACGCGCAGAAGCTTTGGTTGCTAAATCTAATGTAAGTAAAACATCTGCAAAGCCAGCTGCAAAATCGGCACCTGTAAAAAAGGCTGCTCCTTCAAAAACTGCTACAAAGTCTGCACCTGCAAAGATCGCTCCAAAAACTACACCTGTAAAAACTATTGCAGCTGCGAAGACAACTCCAAAAGCCACTTCTGCTAAAGCTGTTGCACCAGCAAAACCTGCTGCAAAAACAGCACCTGCAAAAGCTCCGGCAAAACCTGCAGCTTCAAAGACTCCGGCAAAATCAACCGGTCCTGCAGTTTACGACGAAAACAGTATTCAGCATCTTGAAGGTCTTGAACATATCCGTCTGCGTCCTGGTATGTATATTGGTTCCCTTGGCGACGGTTCAAACGAAAACGATGGTATTTATATCCTTTTAAAAGAGGGAATTGATAACGCTGTAGATGAATTCTCACAGGGTTTTGGTAAACGCATAGACATTGCAATAGATAACGGTCGTGTAAAAATCCGCGACTATGGACGAGGAATCCCGCTTGGTAAGCTCGAAGATTGTGTTTCTAACGTAAATACCGGTGCAAAATACAACAACTCTGTATTTAAGCAGGCAATCGGTATGAATGGTGTTGGTATTAAAGCAACCAACGCACTTTCTTCATATTTCCGTGCCGCTTCAATCCGCGATGGCAAAATGGCTGTTGTTGAATTCAAAAAGGGCGACAAAATCAGTGGAAAAACAGGCAAAGCAAAAGAAGGTACTCCAAACGGAACTTATCTTGAGTTTGAACCTGATGTTGAGATTTTTGGAAAATATGCTTTTAATATGGAGTACGTTGAAAAGCGCTTGTGGAATTATGCTTACTTAAACCCTGGCCTGCTCCTTAAATGCAACGGAAAAGATTATTTGAGTAAAAACGGTATTCAGGATTTGCTTGTAAACGAAATGGGTAAATCTACAAAGCCACTTTACAATATGTTCAACTATCAGGGCGAAAACCTTCAGTTTGTTTTGACACATACACCTTCGCTCGACAAGTACGTTTATTCATTTGTAAACGGTCAGAGCACCGAAGATGGCGGAACCCATGTTACTTCGTTCCTTGATGGCTTTACAAAAGGTGTAAACAGCTTCTTTAAAAAGGAATATGACGAAAAAGATGTAACAGCCGGACTTTTATGTGCGCTTAAGATTGGTCTTGATAATCCTATGTTCACTTCTCAGACAAAAAATAAGCTTGGAAACGTAGAAATCAGAGCTCCGATTATTAAAGAAGTTCAGACTGCTGTTGATGACTGGCTGCGTCATAATCCTGATATTGCCGGTCAGCTTGAAGATAAGATTATTAAAAACCAGAAGGCCCGTGCTGAAATTAACAGCGTAACAGACAAGCAGGTTCGCGAAGCTGCAAAATCTATTATGCTTAAGATTCCAAAACTCAAGGATTGCCGCTACCACCTGCAGGATGGTCCAAAGGGTGCAAACAGCATGATCTTCATTACAGAGGGTGATTCTGCGACAGGTTCTATGGTAGGAAGCCGTAACGTTGAATATCAGGCAATTTTCAGTCTGCGTGGTAAGCCTGAAAACATGTACGGTTGCAAAAAATCAGCCCTTTTTGAAAATGAAGAACTTAAAAACCTTACCTTTAGTCTTGGTGTTCAGCAGGATATTGAAGGGCTCCGCTTTGATAAAATCATCATTGCAACCGATGCCGATAACGACGGTTACCATATCAGAAATCTTGTTATGACATACCTGCTTCTTTATTTTGAAGAGCTTGTACTTTCGGGACATGTATTCATTCTGGAAACTCCGCTTTTCCGTGTGCGAAACAAGAGCAAAACAGTTTACTGCTACTCCGAAGAAAGCCGCGACAAGGAACTTGCAAAAATGGGAGCTTCTGCAGAGGTTACCCGCTTTAAGGGACTTGGAGAAATTAATCCTAACGAGTTTGGTCAGTTTATCTTCCCGCGCAAAGAAGGCGAAAGCGAAGACAAAGGAATGCATCTTACTCCGGTAACAATTCAGAGCCTTAAGAATGTGCCTGAAGTTTTGCAGTTCTACATGGGTAAGAACACACCAAAGCGCTATGACTATATTGTACATCATCTTGCAAAAGAGATTGATGCCTAAGTAGAATAAATTGAAATTGTAAAATAATTTTTGAACTTGTGACCGTAATGGAAAATGGCTGAGGCTAACTTCCTCTGTTGGCTGAAGACATTTTCCATGAGAGGGAACAAGCTCAATACATGTCTTTTTTATTTTTTAACAATCTGCTATAATTTGTTTTTCATTAAACATTTTGTGAGGCTTTTTATGGATTTAAAAGGACGCAATTTTTTAACTCTAAAGGATTTTTCGCCGGAAGAAATTTTGGGTTTACTCGATCTTGCTGCCGACCTTAAGGCAAAGAAAAAGCGTGGTATTCCTGTTGATATTCACCGCGGAAAAAACATTGCCCTTATTTTTGAAAAAACTAGTACACGTACACGCTGCGCCTTTGAAGTTGCCGCACATGATCTTGGAATTTGTACAACTTATCTTGCAGAAGGAAGTCAGATTGGCAAAAAAGAAAGCATTGCCGATACAGCCCGTGTTCTTGGCCGCATGTTTGATGGAATTGAATACCGTGGTTATGAGCAGACAATTGTAGAAGATCTTGCAAAATATTCTGGTGTTGTTGTATGGAACGGTCTTACAAACGAATATCACCCGACTCAGATGCTTGCCGATATGCTTACAATCCGCGAGCATTATGGAAAGCTTAAGGGACTCAAGCTTGTCTATTTTGGAGATGCCCGTTACAACATCGGTAACTCTCTTTGCATTGTCTGTTCTAAACTTGGACTTGATCTTGTGCTTTGTGCACCAAAAAAGTATTTTCCAAATGCCGACCTTGTAAAGGAATGCGAGGACTGGTGTAAACAGAGCGGTGGTTCAATAACTTTGGAAAGTGATGTCAACAAAGCCGCAGCCGGTGCAGATATTATTTACACTGATGTTTGGGTTAGCATGGGCGAACCTGATGAAATCTGGGCAGAACGAATTGCCGACCTTAAAGCATATCAGGTAAATGCTGATGTTATGAAAAAGGCAAAGCCAACTGCAATTTTTATGCACGACCTTCCGTCTTTCCACGACTGCAAAACAAAAATTGGTGAAGAGATTCACAAAAAGTTTGGACTCACAGCTATGGAAGTAACCGACGAGGTTTTTGAAAGCGCCCAGTCAGTAGTTTTTGACGAAGCCGAAAACCGAATGCATACAATTAAGGCTGTAATTGCAGCAACACTTGGAAATAATTTTTAGATTGTCGGGTCAAGCCCGACAATGACACACGAGGTTATATATGAACGCAATAATCACAGTAGTAGGATCAGATAAAGTAGGAATCATTGCAAAGGTCTCTGCCTTTTTGTCAGAGCATTCAATTAACATTGCAGATATCACCCAGACAATTCTTTCCGGCAACTTTGTAATGATGATGATGGTAGACATGACCAAAGCCGACATAGACATTGACAGCCTGCGCCAGTCCCTCAACAAAATCTCCGAAGAAATGGGCGTAGAAATCAACATCATGGCAGAAAAAGTGTTTAGTGCTATGCATCGTGTCTAGAACGAAATTACCTCATTGTACACTTCTATCGCGAACTGGTCCGTCATGCCGGAGATGTATTCTATAACACACTTCTGGTACGACTCGTTATCATAAACATCAAAAACCTGCGGCGTGTTGTAGCGAAGGGCGGTCTTTTTGTCTACAAAACAATGTCGTTCTGTAATAAACGGTCTGTAGTTTGCATGCTTAATAAGCCAGTCTTCATAAGTTGCGCAAAGCTTTGGACAATAACGCAAAGCCTGAGCTGCACGACCATTTTCTACATAAGGCTTTATACGCTGTAAGGTTGTGTAAATTGTCTTGATTATATTTTCTGAATACGTTGCAAATTCACCAAGTCTCCAGTGGTTATAAATGTTTGCAAAATTGAATTTTTTAAGTTCAAGAATAAAGCGGAAATATTCATCAGAAAAGCAAAGTCCTTTTTCGGGGCTGCTCTGTTCGCATAAATCTACTATTAAATCATTAATGAGCACGGTTGTGTTTACGGCTTTGCCACTTCGCAGGGCTTTTGCACCCTTTCCTTCAAATCCGAGTGTAGAACCTACAATTTCGCGAAGCTGGCGGTAAGAAGCCATGTCTATTATGTGGTAGGCACGTGCATCTTCAATATCGCGGCCAAGGTATGCAATTTTATCGGCAATTTTTACAACGCAGCCTTCCCAGGTAAACGGCTGAATGAATCCCGGTCGCTTCATTGAATAAAGGTCAATTGCTTCGTTTCGTGGCTTTATTCCCTGCTGGTCAATTTCGCCGCAGTGACAGATAAGTCCGTCGCGCACTGCATAAGTAAGATTAAGCGGCTGCTGAACTTCGTTAGGATCTTGTAGTGTTTCTATATAATCTGCAAAAAACAAACTGTTTCTTTCATGCCAGAATTTTTTTGGAGCGTTGTGACCTTCTTTTTGTTCAAGCAGGCCATTTAAACAATCTTCACCGTGATGCCCAAAAGGTGCGTGACCAATATCGTGCCCCATTGCAATAGCGCTTGCCAGCTGTTCGTTGAGTCCAAGGTACTTTGCAATTGTAGAAGCAACAGAGGCAACATGCATAACATGTTCCATGCGCGTACAAATGTGGTCGTTGTGCGGTGCATAAAAAACCTGAGTCTTATGCTTAAGGCGTCGGAAAGCTTCACTGTGAAGCAGCCTTGTATAGTCGCGTTCAAACTCCGAACGGATATCATTATTGCGTGTATAAATTGGAACCTCGCGTTTTATTGCCTGTTCCCATTTTGGATTTTTTTCATCACATCGGTAATCGGTAAAAGAGTTCTGCATGTTTTTAGAAAGCTCCTGTTTTAAAGTTCTTCCAGTTCTTCTATTTCTTCAATTTCCTCTATTTCGTCAACTTCGTCTACGCTTTCATTCTTTCCAATTTCTTCAATATTTTGTGTAATTGCATCGGCATCGTTGAAAAGATAATCATTGTATTCTTTAAGAACATTAGAGAAATCAACCTTGAGAAAAGTTTGCAGATATTTTTGTTCCTTGCGGATTTCATCATAATTTTCTATCATTATTGAAACAATCTGTTCATCAAGTTCGCCTTTTTCTGTCATGCTTTCAATAATTCCAAGAGTATGTTCTTTTGAGAATTCACCTTTGTAGCTGCGGTTGTCTGTAAGAGCACTTGTGATATCAGCAATTGTTAAAATTCTTTGATTTTGTGTAAGCACTGAGCCATCAAGATGCTGAGGATAACCTGTTCCATTTAATTTTTCATGATGTCGGGAAGCGGTTTCATAAATATTTTTTGATACAATATTGCCTAAAATTCTTTTTGTATGATTTACATGGTAACGCATTATACCCATATCTTCCGGAGAAAGCTTTCCTGGAAATTCAAGAATCTTTGTAGGAGTTGCGATTTTTCCAATATCATGAACAATTGCCGAAGTAAACAGCGTATTCAAATCTTCATCTGTAAGTTCAAGACGCTTTCCAAGTGAAAGTGCATAACAGGAAGTATTAATTGAATGTGTCAATGTAACTGTGCTTTTAAAATCAAGAAAATATACTAAAAGCTTAAGGAACTGCTGAGTGTCTTCCGGATTAAATCTTACCCTGTAAAGAAATTGCTCAAGCTCAAGATAATAGTCTATATTCTTTAATTGTTCTTCAAGCGCATGATTTTTGTTCAGTTCATTAAAGGTCTTTGCAAATTCCGGATCAAAGTAACCGGGTGCAAGCTCATTAATATCTTCTGGAAGTTTTTTATCTGGATTTTTCTGGATAAAGTCGCTTGCTCTTGCACACATATAAATAATTGACTTGTAATCAGTTTGGTATATAAACTTCTTCAGATTTTCATCAAAAGGAGCATTAAAGCTTTCAAGAGCCTGAGAATCATTTTTAAGCGGTGTCATGAATTCCAGATAGTAATACGAAAACATATATTTGCTTTCGATTCTTTTTTCATCAGAAAAGAATTGTATATCGCTGGAGAAGGGTGTTTCACCATAAAGAATGTCATGTCGGAAAAAACCCAGAGTGTGAAAAAGTGAAAGTATAACAAGATTGATTATGGAACATCTGCTGTTCATTGGATGTGCATTTGCAACCTGAAGGGCAAGATAAGCAGTCCGTTCATTATGTATAACTATGCTGTTATTAATATTGTACAGCATTCGGTTCGCAATCCTTATAATTTGTCCGGCATTAAGAGTATCTTTGGGTTTATGCACATCCAGGTCAAATTGAGCCATAACATTAAAATTATACCACAACATGTGGTTTTTGTTTAGAATTTTTTCTTCTAATCAAAAAATAGGCAGAGCCGATAATTTAAGCAGATAAAGTTGAAAAAACTTTGTCATTCTGGAGGTGCAGAAAATGACTTCGGCAATTGGAAATATCAATGCTTTCTCGTATGGCAGTTCTTTTTCTGGAATTGCAGCTGCGGGAAAATTGTATGTTCCTGTAAGCAAATCGGCACTTTTGTATTCTCACTTTGATCATGTTTCGGGCGTTGCCGCAAAAGCAGGACAAAATGGTGTTTCAATCAGCAAAATCAGAATACTGAATTCTTTGATTGAACGCATGGCAGCAATTAAAAACGAACCTGCAAAACAAGTTTCAAATATCTCTCCTGAACAGGCAGACGCTCTTATACAAAATTATCAGAAACAATTGCAGCAGGCTCTTCAAACTCCTTATATCCTCAGCGGTGCACAACCAATGGCAGGGGATCTTTTTTCTTTGTTGGCATAATCATATAAATATACATTAGTCAGAGATTATCAGTCACGGCACAAACTTCCTTTTCGTTCTGTTTGTGACGTGGCGGATAATCTCTGACTTATTAATATATGTAGAGCCCTAGCTTAATTCACATCCCGCAAACAGGGCGAAAAGGAAGTTTGCGTGCTGTGAATTAAGCTGGGGCTCAGATATTTTTAATGTATATTTATGCAAACTTTTTGAATAAATATGCACCTTTTATTGACAATCCTACGCATTTTTACCATAATATCTACCATTATGAATAAACTTGCAATTGACTTAAACGAAACTCTTAAGGGTTCTGTTGTAGAAGCCCTTATGTCCGATATGGGTAAACGTCTGTATTTTCCGAATGGAATCATTTCTCAGGGTGCTGAGGCTGCAAAAGATGCTTATCTTGCAAACGGTACAATTGGTATGGCTGTTCAAGGCGGCACTCCTATAGAACTCGATTCCTATAAAAAATCAATGCCGTCTTTTAATCCACGCGAAACAGTTGCATATGCAAAAACAGCCGGAAATCCAGATCTTCGTGCTTTGTGGAAGGAAAAAATCATAGAAAAAAATCCGTCTCTTGCAGGTAAAAAAATATCTTTGCCTATTCTTGTTCCTGGTCTTACAGCAGTTCTTTCTTATGTTGCCGATTTATTTGTAGATGAAACAAAACCTCTTCTTGCTGCTGATCCTTGCTGGGATAACTACGAGCTTATTTGTTCTGCGCGACGCAATGCAGAATTTCATCAGTTTAAGTGCTTTGATGGAAATGCTTTTAATCTTAAGGCACTTGAAGCTGCAATGAAAGCCGATGCACAAAAATATGGTTCTGTTCGTGTTCTTTTGAATTTCCCTCAGAATCCAAGCGGCTACAGCCCGACAAAAAATGAAGCAGCTGAAATTTGTCGTATTGTAAAAGAAATTGCACAAAGCGGTGCAAAGGTTCTTGTTCTTAGCGACGACGCTTACTTTGGACTTAATTACGAGGAAGATATTGAACCTCAGTCTCTTTTTGCCTATTTTGCAGATATGCACGAAAATATTCTTGCAATTAAAGCAGATGGTCCTACAAAAGAAGATTTTGCCTGGGGTTTTAGAACAGGTTTCGTTACTTTTGCATCTAAGGCACTTACCGATGAGCAGATTACAGCACTTCAGATTAAGTTTATGGCTGCAATCCGTTCTTCTGTTTCCTGTTCATCTACACCTTCTCAGGCACTTGTGATTCATGCTTTGAATGACGAGGCTCACAACAAACAGAAAATAGAACTTCGTGCAATGCTCAAACGCCGCTACGATGCAGTAAGAAAATTTGTTAATACACATACATCATCAGTTCTGGAACCTCTGCCTTTTAATTCAGGATATTTTATGAGTTTCAATGTTAAAACAGGTAATGCAGAAGATATCCGCAAAAAGCTTCTTGCCGAAAAAGGAATTGGTATTATTCAGATTGATGCAAATACTCTTCGTGTTGCATTCTCAAGTATTGATGAAGAAAAGATTGATGAAGTTTATTCAGCCATATATAATGTAGCTGAGGCTATGTAATTGGTGAAAAAAAACTTTATAGTTCTTCTTGCATGCGCATTTCTTTTTCTTTCCTGTAGTGAAACAGAACAGCAAAGGATTGTTATATGGACTTCTTGTGCTGAGTTTGCTCAATATACGGAGTTGTTTAATTATACACACCCTGGCAGCAATGCAGTAATTGTTTATAAGGAAAATCCTGCACAGGAGCTTCCACCCGCAAAAGACGAGCTTCCTCCAGATATTATTATTGGTTCCTGGCTTAGAACAGACAAAACACAAAAACAGTTTAAGTCTCTTGATTATCTTTTTGACCGTCAGACAATTTCTTCTTCAATGTTTTATGAGCAGTTGCTGGAAGCAGGAAAGGTTCGTAAAACCCAGTATCTTCTGCCTGTTAGTTTTAATCTTCCTGCAGTTATTTTTGCCGATTCAAACAAGGATTATATTTCTGAAAACTATACAATGACACTTGATCAGATAAAAGCTGCCGGACTTAATTATAATGAAAAAAATAAAAAGGGAGCTTTTAGCCGTATAGGTTTTTTACCTTCTGCAAATGATGACTTTTTATATTTGACTACAAAGCTTTATGGAGTTGATTTCCGGGAAGAAAAAGGTCAGATTATCTGGAGCGATTTGCGTTTGCGGAATGCTGTTTCATACGACAGAGATTGGATTATTAATACAAATGGTTCTGCCCAGGAAGAACAGGATTTTGCCTATAAATATCTTTTTATGCCTGATTACAGACAAGTAACTTCTGGACGAACTCTTTTGGCTTATACAACAAGCAATAAAATGTTTGGATATATGAAAAGTCAGGAGCTTAATATTGATTACCGCTGGATTACAGGTGATGGTTTTATTCCTATTGAAGATTCGCTTTTAATGACAGGTATATATTCAAAGACAAGAAACGAGCAGGGTGCTACAGAATTCCTTACCTGGTTCTTTGATTCCGAAAATCAAAAATCAATTCTTGAACGTAAAATCGAAATGGAACTGAATAATGAAATGTTTGGAATTGCCGATGGATTTTCTTCTTTGCGAGATGTAACGGAACATATTCTTCCTATTTATTATAACCAGTTGCTTACTAATCTTCCTCCATCGCAGCTTTTAAAAGTACCACAAAAGCTTCCTGCACGCTGGGATTCCTATAAATCGGTTGTTGTTGAACCATATCTTAATGCTGCAATTACAACAGATGAAAAGACTTCTATTTCTGAATATGAAGCTGAATGGCGTAAGAAGGTATTTGATAATTAAGGAGTGTGTATGGAAAACAAATACGTAGACTTGATAAATAAATGTAAAGCCGAATGTGCTAAACGACTTGTAGGACAAGAAGCTCTTATTGATGATATTCTTACTGCCTTTGTTGCAGACGGACATGTACTTCTTGAAGGGGTTCCGGGGCTTGCAAAAACACTTGCCATTAAAACTGTAGCAGAAATTCTAGGACTTGATTTTAAACGCATCCAATTTACACCAGACCTTCTTCCTGCAGATGTGACAGGTACTTTGATTTACGAGCAGAACAAAGGAAGTTTTAGCGTGCGCAAGGGACCTGTTTTTGCAAACGTTATTCTTGCAGATGAAATAAATCGTGCTCCTGCTAAGGTTCAATCGGCAATGCTTGAAGCAATGGAAGAGAGGCAGGTAACAATTGGTGAAGAAACTTATAAGCTTCCTTCTCCTTTTTTTGTACTTGCAACACAAAATCCTGTAGAACAGGAAGGAACCTATAATCTGCCAGAAGCAGAGCTAGACCGATTTTTGATGAAGCTTGTTGTTCATTATCCTTCTGCCGAAAATGAAAAGCTCATTGTAAAAACAGCAGGAAAGGCACCTTCTGTTCCTGTAAAAAAGATTATTGGCGCGGGTGATATTACTGCAATGCGACAGGCAGCCGAAAAAATTACCTGCGATGAAAAAATAGTTGATTACATTGTAAACATTCTTGCCGTAACAAGACCCGAAGTCGGAACTGCTGCTTCAGAAAAAAATATACACCGTAACGATACCGCTCACAGAACAGATATTACACGTTACATAACTTTTGGTGCTTCTCCTCGTGCAGGAATTGCAATGCTTCAATGTGCAAAGGTTCATGCATTTTTTGCTGGCCGCGATTTTGTTTTGCCAGAGGATGTAAAGGCTGTTGCGCTCAATGTTTTGCGTCATAGACTTGTTCTTTCTTACGAAGCTGCAGCCGACAACATTACTGCAGATGAAATAATCACCCGCATATTGGACTTTATTCCGGTACCGTAATGGGTTACATAGACAGCGAATCCTTAGTAAAAAAAGCCTCATTTTTACGTCTACAGGCCCGCTCAATTGCCGACAGTATGAAAACAGGAAATTTCCGTTCGCTTTATCGTGGTCAGGGAATTGAATTTTCCGGGGTTCGTGATTACATTCGTGGAGACGATATCCGTTCAATAGACTGGAACGTTACTGCAAGAATGGGTCGCCCTTATGTAAAGATTTTTGAAGAGGAACGCGAGCTTCAGATTTTTCTTGTAATGGATAGTTCGGCTTCTATGTTTCTGGATTGTTCAAACGGACAGCCTTTAAAATATGTTTGTGGTGCAAATATTGCGGCGCTCATAACTCTTGCAGCCGAAATGAACGGGTGTCCTGTAGGAGCAGTTTTCTTTGATGGAAATATTCATTTTTCCTGCAAACCTCTTTCGGGCAGGGAACAGACAATGCTCCTATTAACACATCTTGATAAACTTCCGGCAAATAAAACAAACGGATCTGTTCTTGCAAATGCCCTTATTGGTGCAGACAAAATCTTAAGAAAAAAATCACTTATATTTGTAATTTCCGATTTTCGAAGTGCCGGCTGGGATACTCCTCTTATAAAACTTGCACAAAAAAATGATGTTGTTGCAATTCGCCTTACAGATGAATTTGACAGAATGCTTCCTTCTCTTGGTACTGTTGTTTTTAAAGATGCCGAAAGCGACCTTAAAATGACACTGCCAACATCTTCGCAAAAACTCAAGGAAGAATGGAAAAACCGTAATGAAAGTCTGCAATGGCGGTGGCAGGAAACCTGTAACAAGCATGGAATTACTCCAATGCTGGTAAATGTAACGGATGATCCGTTGCAGGTTCTGGTAGATTTGTTCGAGGCAAAAAAATGATTTATATTCAAAGCCAGCAGTCTACTTTCCCTAAAGCAATTTATATTGGCGATAAAGCCGAATTACGCTGTTCATTCAGTACAGGTATAACACTTTCTACAGGCACTCTTTCTACAGAAAGCTTTTCACAACCGCTGGATTTTTCGTTATATGATATAAACGATTTGACTCTTCAAAAAACCGGAACAGATTATTATACGCTTGTAATCAGTTTTACCCCTTGGCGCACAGTACCAGTTATATTTCCCGATTATGAAATTGAAGGTGTTGGAACAATTCATTTTGAAGGAGTACAGGTAAAGTCTCTTGTGGAACAACAGGGAGTTACAGATATAAAAACCTTTAGTTCTCCGCTTTTGCTTCCCGGAACGGCGTATAAGATTTATGGTGGAATTGCTGTTTTTATTGTCCTGCTTATTGTAATTATACGGCTTATTGTTAAATGGCGTTCGGTTGTTCTCTGGTTAAAAAATGTAAAACTAAAAAGGCGTTACGCAAGAAGCCGAAAATATACAACGCGGGAATTGAAGTCACTTTTGCTGAAGAATGAGACTCCTGAACAGATTTGTACAAAACTCCAGAAACTTATGCGCGAATATCTTGAGCTTCGTCTGGAATATCCTTTTACAAAAACACTCACCTCAGAAATGAGTCTTGCATTTGATAAAGCAACCCTTGGCCTTGCAGATGAAAACCGTTATTCTGCTTTTGAGAATATAATTTCTGTTTTCGTTCGTACAGATTACATAAGATTTTCTAAGGCTTTTGATGCAACATTTGGGGAAGGGGAGCTTTCAACTATTATAAACAATCTTATAGACGATATAACCATAATTGAAGAAGGAGGAGATGAAGATGCTTGAGTTTCAGAATCCTGCTTCGTTTTTTCTTTTTCTTCTTGTACCTCTTTTGTTCTTATTAAGATATCTGAAAATTTTCAGGCAGATAACTTTTGTTGCCGTGCTTGCTGACTGGAATGGAAAAGCGTTTGTCTGGAACGGGCGAGTAAGAAAACTGCTTTCAATTTTTGCAAAGGTTGTGATTCTTATTGGTTTTGCGGGAGTAATTACAGCACTTGCAGATCCGGTAATCACAAGGCAGGAAAAGGTTTATACTTCGCTTGGAACCGATATTGTTTTTGTAATTGATACTTCTCCTTCAATGGCTGCAAAGGATGTTGGTGGTGCGACCAGACTTGATTCTGCCAAGGATACAATTCGTAGTGTTACAGCAGAATATGATGGCTGCCGTTTTGGAATGGTCGTACTTGGAAGTGAAGCATCTGTTTTTGTACCTCCAACTGCAGATATTAATTTATTTACTGGTCGGCTTGATGATGTAAATGTTGGAATTCTTGGAAATGGTTCTGCCATTGGTGATGGTCTTAGCACAGCAGTATGCCATCTTGTTTCGTCATCGGCACAAAAACGAACTGTAATTCTTCTGACAGATGGTGAAAATAATGCAGGCCAAATTCATCCTGAAACTGCCGCCTCACTTGCTGCAGAAAATAATATTCCGGTTTATGTAATAGGAATTGGAACAAAAGGTACCATCCCAATTGAATATGTAGATCCCGTAACAGGAAAGGTTTATTCAGGTTATCTTGATTCCAATTTTAATTCTGCTTCGTTAAAACGAATTGCAACGATGACTCAGGGGCGTTATTTTGAAGTAACAACTGCACAGGAATTTCGCCGTACTTTTGAAACTGTTGTAAAAACCGAAAGTGTTGTTCAAAATTATACCTTCAGAAATGTAACTCAAAGCTGCTTTAGAAAAATCCTGTTGTGGGCCATTATTCTTTTATGTACAGGCTGGTTTATAAAACGAATTATTCTGCGCGAAATGCTTAGTTTCCGTTATGCAAAAATCCTTATAGTACGTTCTGTATTTATTGCAATAAGCTTTATTATGATTCTTATTGCCTATTCAGATATTCACTGGGGAATGTATCTTGTGCCGGTTCAAAAAAGCGGTGCTTCTGTAAGCTTTGTTTATGATATTTCTAACAGCATGCTTGCTCCAGATTGTGAGGATGGTCTTACAAGACTTCGTGCTGCCTGTGAATATTCCAAAGGCCTTCTTTCAAAGATGAATGGTGTAAGTGCTTCTGTTGTGCTTGCAAAAGGTGACGGTGTTGCTGCTATTCCACTAACTGATGATTATGTAATGATAGAGTCGCTGCTCGAAGTAATGTCTCCGCGGCTTATGACAGTTCCCGGTTCCAGTATTGGAAAAGGCATCCTTAAAGCAAAAGAAACTTTCCCGTCGAATTATTCAAATGTAGGAAGAATCTGGGTATTTACCGATGGCGAAGAAACAGACAGTCATTTAAAAACTGCGCTTAGTGAATGTTTAAAAGCGGGTATATCTGTTTCAATCGTTGGTTTTGGTGATGAAAAGGAAAGTCAGATTTTTGCAGGCGATGGAAAAACAATTGTTTCAACGGCTCTTCGTTCAGACAGAATCAATTATGCAATTGAAGAAGCAAAAAAAAATCTTGGAGTTTATAAAAATCAGGCAGAAATCTTCTATATAAAATCTTCAGAAAAAGGTTCGGCAGTAAAGCTTTTGAATCAACTCAAGGAAGGTACGGGACAGCTTGTTTCTTATGAAGCAAAACCAGTTCCGCGTTTTAAGCTGTTTCTGCTGCTGGCTGTTTTGTTTTACAGTTTCAGTTACATTTTTACAGAGTTCGATTTTGGAAAAATTAAATTTTCCGGAACCGGAACAAAAGCGGCAACTGCACTTTGTGTTTTCATGCTTATAACTTTAACCGGGTGTTCGGATTCAACCTCTGATGTTTTAAAAGGAACTTTTGCTTTTGCAAAAAAACAATACTCAAAAGCTGTAACTCATTTTCATACTGCGCAGGAAAATGCAGAAAAAACAGGAAATACACAAAAGCTTTCATACACTCTTTATGATTTAGGAACAGCGTACTCTCTTCTTGGTGAAGATAATGCTGCTATGGAAAAGTTTTCTCAGATTTCGGCAGACGCGCCTGTTTCTGTTCGTTACGGGGCTTACTACAATGCCGGTGTGCTTGCCCATAAAAATGAAGATTATGAACATGCAGTTGAATATTTTAAGAAGGCACTTGAGGTAGACAGTACTCGTGTAGATGCAAAAATAAATCTTGAGCTTTCTATTCAAAGTGTAGAAGTAAATGTCCAGCATAATCAAAGTCAGGCACTTCCAGCGGCCGAAGATAATTCAATAAATCAGGATCTTGAAAAAGCAGTATTTGAACGAATAAAGGAGAATGACCAGAAGCAATGGAAAAACAGCGAAACAAATCAAAGCGAAGCATTGGCAGACGATTATTAATTCTGATTGTTCTGTTTACAACCTTTCCCGTTTTTTCTCAAACCCTGACAAGTGCAATGCTTAGAGAACTGCGAATTTCTCCTGTGCAGAATCAGCAGTTTTGGGTTAATACAGATATTAAGTTTGAAACAGTAATTCCTTTTACACTTCCTTCGCAAATAGATGTTTCTATGCCCGAAGAAGAGGAGCATGTAATTTTTAAAACTCTTCGTAAGGTTGAATCTGACGGAGGAACAAAAATAGAAATATGGTTTCAGTTTGATAAAACCGGTAATTACACACTAAAGCCTCTTGTTGTAAAAATTAAAAACAGCAGACGTCAGCTTTTTTTTGAAGCTGTAACAATTGGAATTAATCCTAAGGAACAGCAGCCGCTTTGTATAATTGTAACTGCGCAAGGTAATAATAAAAATCTTACAGTAAGGGCCGGCGAAAAACTTAAATTCAGCGTTTGCCTGCAGTATGCGGTTCAGCTTACACAATTCAACTGGGATATACCAAAGGATTCTCTTTTTGAACAGACGAAAACTTATGAGTTTGTAGAAATCAAACAGCGTGAAAAGGTTGTGTCTGATAACTTGATTCCTGTAAGCGATTTTGAATGGACTCCGCTTGTTTCTGGTACAACAACCTTTCCTCGTTTTGTGATTCAGGCAGTTTCATATAATGGCGACAAGGTAATGGTACGCATGCCGCAGATTACTGTAAAAGTTCTGGAAGGAAGACAAAAGGGTATAACCGAAGGTACTTCATATTTTGAAGATGCTTTTAGTATTGATGAACTTATTGAGGAAGGCAATCAGACTGCAGAAATAACTGTTGAAACTGCAAAGCTCCTTGCCGAACTTCGTGGAAAAGAAAGATATTCTGTTTCAGGAAAGGCGCGTAAGCTTCGTATTATTTTAGAAAGAGAATATAATCTGCCATACAGTCAAAAGGAATTTAAAGTTGTGTGGCTTTATATTTGCCTTGTGCTTCTTGCAGCAGTTGTTGCCCTGATGATTATTTGTGCTAAGAAAAAGAAGCGCGGATTAAATATGTTGTTTGCAGTTGTTCTTGTGCTTATTCTTGTGCTTACAATTTATTGTGGTGTATGTGCCGGAAAAAGTTATGGAATTTCTACAGGTACGAAGGTTTATTCTATTCCCGAATCGAATGCAGCAATTTCTTCGGAGCTGCCTGCTGGAAACAGAGTTCAGATTGTATCTCAAACAGAAAACTGGTATTTACTAAAATTTGGTGAAATCGAAGGCTGGTGTAAAAAAGAAGATATTGCGGTTATTTCAAAATAATCCATGTTGCTCCAGTTCCTCCATCTGCTTTGTTCTTGGGATGTCCTGAAGTTCCACAGCGTGAATCTGATTCTATAAAGCGTCGTACAAGCTCTCCAAGTACCGGATCAGTTCCTTGTGTATGAATTCCTTTTCCATGGATTATTTGAACCTTTCGTAAACCACGTTTTTTGCAGTCAGAAATAAAAGAATCAAGCCTTATCCGTGCTTCATCCTGATGTAAACCATGCAGATCAAGGTATGCTTCGGGTTTAAGATTTAAAACATATTCCCTGTCCTGCTGTTTTGTACGTTCCTGATGTTCTTCGGCAATTTTATCTTTGTCGATTGTTCCGTATTTTCTAAGCCAGATTTCCATGGGATTAGCAGTGGGATTTTCTTCAGAAGATTTCTTTATTGCAGAACGTTCCTGTTCAAGCAACTTTTCTTCTTTTGTAGGTGCATTTGCTTTCTTATGAGAAACCTGCGGAGTCTTTGATTTTTCGCGGGCAGCCGCTCTTTCCTTTTTCTGCAAATTATCCCATTGATTAAGGATATCTCCCATGTCCATCTGACTTATCTCCGGCTTTAGTTTTTAGGAGGATTCTTTGCCTGTGCTTCTTTTACATCTGCTTCGGTAGCCTGAACCCAGTACTGGAAAACCTGAATCGGACCAACAGTTCCTGCCATAGCAAGTGTTGGTTCTGTTGCAGTGTATTTTTTGTTTTTCTCGCCTTTAGCAAGATATTTGATTACACAACCATACATTTTACCATTACTTGGATCAATGATATTTCCATCCTTCCAGTTTCCGGCTGATTCTTTTTTCATATTAAAAATCCAAGGGGTTCCAACAGTTTTCATTTTGTTTACAGCACCAGAAACAGGGAATCCTTTATATGATTCCTTGCAGGCACTTGCAATAATATCCTGTGGTGAATCTGTTGTAGCAGCAATTGTTCCAAAAAGCATGCCATCCTGTTCGTAAACGCGCCAGATTGCAGTTACTTTTCCTGTTTTGTCGTCAATACTTTTCCATAATCCTACTGCAGGATCAGCAGCAAAAACAGCAGTTGAAAGCACCACCAGGGATGCAAGCATTAAAAATAATTTCTTCATAAAATACCTCGTGAAGATATTTTACTATAAGAGTTTTCTCATGTAAATAACATTTTTTTAACTTCCCTTTTTGCAAAAAAAGTATTATTTTAAAAATATGACTGATTATTATGCTGACTTAGGCGTTTCGAAAAATGCTTCAGCAGAAGAGATTAAGAAAGCTTATCGCAAACTCGCTTTTAAGTATCATCCTGACCAGAATCCTGGGGATAAGGTTGCAGAAGAGAAATTTAAGAAGATAACTGCCGCATATGATGTTTTAGGCGATGAAGAAAAACGCCGTCAGTATGATAATGGAGGCTTTAATCCATTTGAACAGGCTTATGGCAGTCAGGAAAATCAGTCGGGAACATATCAGCAGTGGACAGGCACTTATCAGAATCCTTATGGTGATTTCTGGAGCTGGTTTACAAATGCAAATACAGCACAACAAAATCAGGCAGATGACTGGCATTCAAACTATGAAAGTTCAGCTTGGAATAGTCAATCTCAAAAACAGGGACATCATTATACACGCAAAACCTATAAAAGATATTACACAAAAAGCGGTTATCTGAATATGCTCATCCTAAAGCTACTTCAGACAGTCGCAGGTGTATGGTTCTTCAGATTTTCATGGTTTATAATTCCGTTTGGCCCAATTATCTGTATTGGTTTAATCATCGGTGGTATCTCAGGCGTAATCCGCGCCATCCGAGGCCTCCTGTTTAATCGTGCATAAAAAGATAAAAGTATTATTTGGAAATACATGAAGATATTCGAAACCTCCCGTATGCGGAGTAAAAAAATCCCCTGAACAACTTCCTTCTGTTGTTCAGGGGATTTTTTTACGGGAGCAAACGGGAGGTTTCCTTATGATTCTATTATGATTATATCTCCCCCAAATAATACTTTTTCTTACCGCGACGGAAGATTATAACTTTGCCTTCCAAAGCCATATCCTTTGTAATAACCTTTGTCTCGTCATTTACAACTTCGCCGTTTACAGAAATTGCATTGTTCTTTATGAACTCGCGTGCTTCTCGCTTTGAACTTGCCATTCCGTTGTTTACTAAAACATCAACAAGCGGAGCGTCTGCTTCAAACTTAAAGGTCGGAACACCCTTCATTCCAGTCAAAATATCTTTTACGGCAAGGCCTTTAAAGTCTCCTGCAAAAAGTTTTTCACTTACCTGAACTGCATTGTCTGCTTCTTCTTTTCCGTGAAGATCTTTTACAATTTCCCAGGCAAGAGTTTTTTGAGCAATACGCTTTTCCGGTGCTGCCATATGCTGAGCATAAATATCATCAATCTGTTCTTTGGTAAGGAATGTGAATACTTTAAGATATTCAAGAACCTTAGAATCATCAGAATTAATGAGGTACTGGTAAATTGCATAAGGAGCAGTTTTTTCCTTGTCGAGCCAGAGTGCATTTCCTTCTGACTTACCGAATTTCTTTCCAGTTGCATCAAGAATAAGAGGCATTGTGAAGGCATAAGCCTGTTCATCAAGCATTTTGCGGATAAGGTCTACACCAGTTGTAATGTTTCCCCACTGGTCGCTTCCTGCAACCTGCATAAGACATTTGTGTTCCTGGAAAAGATGAACAAAGTCAAAGCCCTGCAAAAGCATGTAAGAAAATTCTGCGTATGTAATTCCTGTTTCAAGTCGGCGGCGGATAATATCCTTGTCGAGCATGTAGTTCAAGCTTATGTATTTACCAATGTCTCGAAGTGTATCAAGGAAAGAGCGGTCTTTCCACCAGTCGTAGTTGTCTACTAAAGTTGCAGTTGGAACAAGTCGCTTAACCTGAGCACGGATTCCTTCGATATTTTTGTTTACTTCTTCTTCCGAAATAATTTCGCGTTCTGCAGTCGGGCGTGGGTCTCCAATGCGGCCTGTGGCACCACCACAAAGCAAAATAGGGTGATGACCTGCATTAGCAAGACGCTTTGCCATACACAAAGAAGAATAATGACCAATATGAAGTGAATCTGCAGTTGGATCTGTTCCCCAATAAAATGCAAAGGCTGGTCCGTCTAAAACCTTCTGCAGGTCACTTTCTTCGCCTGCAACATCCTTAATGAGTCCACGCCATTTTAAATCTTCAAATAAAGTCATATAAATACCTCTGGATAATATAAATAAAATAATAAAAAAAGGAATCTGAAAAAGCCTGGTAGCGGAGTGGGAATTGGCAGACGGCTGCTTCCTTTTGCAGACGGTTGACAATTCCCACGGGAGCGGACAGGCTTTTTCATATAAGAATTTATTTTTGACGGAAGATTATTCTTCCTTTATTTAGATCATACGGAGAAAGGGCTACTTTTACACTGTCGCCCGGAACAATACGAATATAATGCTTACGCATTTTGCCAGAAAGATGTGCAAGAATTACGTGTCCGTTCTGTAATTCAACGCGGAAAGTTGTGTTTGGAAGTGCTTCTTTTACTACGCCTTCTACTTCAATTGCTTCTTCTTTTGCCATACGGTTATTAAAAGCCCCTTTGAAAAAAAAATTGTGCAAAAAGCAAAAAAAGTGTTTGTCTTTTTGCCATTTTGCATTTATATTAGTATATACAAAATAAAAAAATTAGACAACACGGGGCATTTTCTGTAGAGTGTTGCAAATTGGGAGAAAATCAAATGGATCAAGCTTTTATCGAAAAAATGAAGAAAGAGCTTCTGAAACAACGAAAGACTATTCTTGAGTCTCTTGCGGGACAAAGTGACGATATGAGGGAGCTGGTAAAAACAGTAGAGTCAGGTGATGAAGCAGACGTTGCAGCAGATGCAATCGACCGCACACTTCTTACAGCACTTGGATCACAAGATGCAAAACGCCTTCAGCAGATTGATAACTGTTTAGACAGAATTTATCAGAACAAATACGGCCGCTGTATTAAATGCGGTAAGGATATTCCAAAGGGACGCCTCGAAGCTGTACCTTGGGCATTAATGTGCGTAAACTGCGCTAGTGCAGAGGAACGGAAAAACAGGTAGAACCAGAAGGGTAGGTTAGTTCTTTATAACCTGCCCTTTTTGCTTTTTGGGCGGCAAGGTCAAAGGCCGCGTCAAGAAATTCACATTTGTGGGCATCGGAGTTTATGCAAACCGGAACGCCCTGTTCGTAAAGATATTCCAAAAATTGTGCACTTGGGTAAACATCGTCCATCATTCCACGGGCGATTGCACCGGTATTAATTTCGGCAATTACTCCGGCAGCGGTTGCAGCCTTTGCAGTAAGCTTCAGTTGTTCCTTGTACCAGCTTTCATCTTCATTAAAATAATGCAAAGGTCCGTTTCTAAGTCGGATTAAATCAGGGTGACCCAAAATCTCAAAATTACCTTCGCGCAGCATTGCCCGTTCTGCTTCAAAATAATCACAGGTGGCACGCTTTCCGTCAATTGTTCCATCGGGCTTGGAATAAAAACGGCGCAGACTTTGCTCAACAATTTCAACTTTATTGTCTACTGTAAAATATCCTTTTGGCGTATTTATAAAATGAATTGAGCCAATCAAATAATCAGGCTGGAACTGCGAGTAAGCGGTTTTATCTGGCACGGCAGAACCAATTCCTTCGCGTACAAAATAATCTGCTTCAAAACCCAAAAGAATTTTTATGCGCCCATCATACTTTTGTTTGAGCTCGCTTATTGTTGAAACATAAGCACTAAAACTTTCCACCGGCATATGCCAGACAGAATCAAACTCAGAATAAAAATCGGGATTAAGCGGGTGAATTGAGTGCTCCGAAAAACCAATAATTGTAAAGCCTTTTTCAATAGCAGCAAGAATATGCTCTTCGGCAGTGTTTTTTCCATCGCTGAACTTTGAATGAGTATGAAGATTTATTTTTTCATTTGTCATAATCAGAATTCGCCTTTAAGAAGACTAAGTGATTTTTGAACAAGTACATTCGGCTTCTGAGGTTTTACAATGTAGGTCTTTGCACCTGACTGAAGAATTTTTACAACCCATTCACGCTGCAACGGAGGAGAATAAACAATTACAGGTGGAGAGTTGTATTCTCGTCGCAACTGGTTCAGAACATTTAAACCCGAGTTATCTGGAAGAACAACATCCATAACAACAAGATTAAATTTTTCTGCTTTATAATCTGCCAGGAATGATTGGCTTGAATTATAGGCAGAAACATTGGCACCATATCCTTCAAAGGCTGTTTTGCTCATTGCAAGAGATTTTAGATCGGCATCGATAATTGCAATATTAAGAACCGTTCCGTCTGCTTCTTTAAGAGCTTCCGGATCAGAGTTTGTATCAGAGAAAAAGCGGGTTTCAACAGAACTTGAATCTTCATCAAGATATGAAGAGGTAAGAATGCGGTCTGTAATAAGGTCAGAAACACTGGAAGTGATAGTTGTATCAATAAGAGAGTTCAAAACCTTAGGCAGATTATTTGACATTTCAATTCCATTGTATGCTGCATGACCGTCAAGAAAGTCTTTAAGGAACGGACTTAGAGAAAGAATCTTTACGTGTTTTGTGTGAACCTTAGGGCAGGCAAGTACATTGTCGAGCAGGAATTCAAGGTTATAACCGTCAACAAAAGTAAGCTCAAGATTCGTAAGCATAATTAAGATTTTTGGAGATTCAAGCTCTTCGGTCTCAATCATTTCTGAAAGCTTATATTGAAGAAGTGCAATTTTTTCACGGTTCAGGCCAACAGCAAGTTCAATAAAAATAATGCTGTTGTTACGGTGAAGGTCAAGCACACTTGGAGTTGTATCCATAGAAAGAGGAATGTGAAGTACCCTGCCGATTGCTTCAAAGAAAACATCAAACTGAATAGGTTTTGCAAAGTATTTGATTACGCCGTATTTAGCAAGAGCAGCAATACTGCTTTTTTCGGCAGAAGGTCCGGTGATGATTGTAGGAATTGAGGCTGTATTAGGGTCGCCTAATTTCTTTTCAAGAAAAGCCATTTCCTCAACGCGATCTTCACCCATATCAAGAATAACAAGATTAGGCAGAAGGGTGAGCATTTTAGGATAAGAATCCCTGTTTTCCTGTGTAAGCGTTACTTCAATCTGGTCGACAGACAATTTCTGCTTCAAAAAATCTCTGAAGAGCTGATGACTGTCAATTATTAAAACCTTTTTCATCTTAATAACAATTATAATACAATCTTGGAAAAATATCTACTTTTTTATATAATCGAAAGAAAGGTGAACCTAAATAATATCAGGAGGTCAGAATGCCTGTTTCGACAACTGCTTTAACTAAGAAAGAAAAGATTGCCCTTGAGGCAAGACGTTTTATTACACGTGTTTATGCCTGGATGGCTGTTGCGCTTGTCCTTAGTGCAGCCAGTGCTTTTTTTGCGGCAATCACTCCTGCTGTTTATAATTTTTTATGGAGTGGCCGTCACATTGGATTTTATGTGCTCGTTGCTGTTGAAATTCTTCTTGTTGTAATCCTTTCTGCAACATTACAGAAAATGCCTGTTGGCTTTGCGGGCTTTCTTTTTGTGCTTTATTCAATTGTAAACGGCATGACACTTTCTGCAATTTTCCTTGTGTTTGAAATTAAATCAATTTATATTGTATTCCTTATTTCTGCCGGAATGTTTTTTGCAATGTCGCTTTACGGCCGCTACACAAAACAGGATCTTAACTCTGCCGGCCGTTATCTTATGATGGCAGTATTCGGACTTGTAATTCTTGCAGTTGTAAACTTATTGTTAAAATCAAGCATTCTCCAGTGGATAATTTCACTTGTAACACTTGTAGTTTTCATTGGACTCACTGCTTACGATACAAATAAAATTGTACGCGCCTCTGAGCTTGCCGACGGTTCAGATGTTTTCAAAAAAGCTGCAATTTATGGTGCCCTTGAATTGTATCTTGATTTCCTTAATATCTTCCTGTCTTTACTTAACTTATTCGGAAAGAAACGATAGTTTTTTATAATTTTAATGACGGTAGCCGTTTTATGTGTTATACTTGTGAATATAGAAAATAATAGGAGTTATTGTTATGGCAAAATCATCAGAAGAAAAAGAAACAACAGAAAAGACTAAGCCTGCAGATGAAAAGGTCGTTGCAGCAAATAAACCAAAGATTGGCATTTTGGAATATTTTAAATCACCAAGCTTCCTTGTATTAGTAATTTTTATTGTAATGATGGTTGTTGGTGGTGTTGTAGTTTACATGTAAAAAACAATCCTCTTATAAAGAATCCAATTTTAGTTTTATCTCAAAATGACCTATAGCGTAGAACCATTGTTTTCGCTATAATAAATGTACTTTAATCCACAGGAGTTTTTATGAAAACTGACGAAAAATTTGATTTTTCAATTGAAAATCTTGGACCTTGTACAATTCAGTCCCCAATCAAGCTTTCTACAGTTCAGGGCGACTACACAGCAAATTATGTTCGTGATGATTCTTACGTAATTGCAAATGTAAATGTTTACGATACAAAACAGCCGATTGTGCTTGATTCATCAAATCTTATGGAAAAAGCAGGACCACGTGAAAAGATTTTCTTTGATCCAACTCATGCAAAAGCTGGAATCTGTACCTGTGGTGGATTATGTC
The DNA here is from genome assembly GCA_017617145.1 of Treponema sp. The sequence goes on from JAFZWX010000122.1 coordinate 35,108, forward strand.
CGGGCTTGAACGATGTTATTCGTGCCATAGTACGTTGTTTGAATACTCGTTATGGCGTAAAAACAATTAAAGGCTATCAGTTTGGTTTCCGCGGATTTTTTGCCGATTCTGGTTTTGAACCGATTGAACTTGACCGCTATCTGATTGATGAAATTCATAAGATTGGAGGAACTTATCTTGGAACAAGCCGTGGCGGTGGTCAGCGTGTTAGTGAAATTGTTGACTGTCTTGAACGCGACGGAATCAATATGCTTTTTATCATTGGTGGTGATGGTACTCAGCGTGGTTCTTATGATATAGCCTGCGAAGTAGAAAAGCGCGGTCTTAAGTGTTCTGTTGTTGGAGTTCCAAAAACTGTTGATAATGACCTTATGTTCATGGACCGTTCATTCGGATTTGAAACAGCTGTTCAGCGTGCAAAGGAAACTGTAGCTGCAGTTCACATGGAAGCTGCCAGCCAGATAAATGGAATTGGTCTTGTAAAACTCATGGGTCGTGAAGCCGGATTCATTGCTGCCGCTGCTGCACTTTCGAGCCACGAAACAAACTTCTGTCTTATTCCAGAAGTTCCTTTTGAAATGGAAGGCGAAAACGGATTCCTTGCTTGTCTTGAACGCCGTCTTGCTAAACGTGGTCATGCAGTAATTGTAGTTTCTGAAGGTGCAGGACAAGATTTGCTTCAGTCAACTGGTGCAACAGATGCTTCCGGAAACAAAAAGCTTTCTGATATTGGTCTTTTCCTTAAAACAGAAATTGAAAAATACTTTAAAGCAAAGAAAATAGAAATAAACCTTAAATATATTGATCCTTCTTATCAGATTCGTGCCTGTGTTACAACCGCAAGTGATTCCATTTACTGTGAACGCCTTGGCAACAATGCTGTTCATGCCGCTATGGCAGGAAAAACAAAGTGTGTAATTGGTCTTGTTCATGATAAGTTTGTTCATTTACCAATCAGCGCTGTAACAGCTCATCGTAATGCCGTTGATCCTGAAGGTTCACTCTGGCGCGATACTCTTGATGCAACTGGTCAGCCTATTCTTATGGTAAATGATATTGAAAAAGCTCATTCAAAGATGGCTGCTGCAGTTGCTGGTGCAAAGAGTAAGCCTAGCGAGCAGAAAAAAGGAAAATAAGTTTTGCCAGAAAAGGAAACAACGGGGTCCCTGAGGCTCTCGAAGGGCCCTCAAGAATTCACTTCTCCTTTACTACTCCAAATCCTCCTTGGCATAATCTTTGGCTTTTTAAACCACGCAGTTTACTTTCTCCAAAGCTTTAACCCTGTTCCGCTTTATATGGACACCCTTTTTACAGTAGCTGCTTCGTTTTTTGGTGCAGTTAGTGGAGTTATTGCAGCAGCCCTTTATCATATTTTGTATTTGCTCTTTTACCAGAATGTAGCCGCCTCTTCTCTTGTGTGGATGATCTGCAGTCTTACAATTGTTCTTATAATCAGACTTTATATAAAGATTCGTAAAAGGGTAGAGTTCCCCGATATCATTCTTTTGATTTTTTTGATTGCCCTTATAATCAGTGTAGAAGGTGCTGTTATTTTTACAGTTCTTAATGCCTGCACAAATTTTACCGAAGATTCACAGATAAAATTTATGTACGCGCTTTTGAACAGCAACAATGTTTCGGTATTTGTTTCGGCTCTGCTTCCGCGGGTTCCTGTAAATATTTTAGATAAGGCAATCTGCGTGCTGCTGGGCTGGTTCAGTTTTAAGGGAGTGCGTAAAATCCTAGAGGCTATTACAGCTTCAAAAAAAGCTTAACCTGGGTTCCTGTTTCCTGGTCACTTTTAATTTCGAGTTTTGCACCCAAAAGGGTAGCGCGGCTTTTCATTCCTTTTATTCCAAGATGAGTGCTCTGACTGATGATGTCTTCTGCCGGTTGTGATTTTTGTGGGGTATCACCGTTTGGCAACGCTTCTGGAATTCCTCTTCCATCATCACTTATCATAAATAAAAGACCGCTTGATTCTTTGTCGGCCGAGTCTGTTTCTGCACGCAAAATTACACTTATTTCACTTGCACCTGAATGCTTAATTGCGTTGTTAATACTTTCCTGAACAATCCTGAAAATATGAAGCTTCTGCTCTGTTGCAATTTTTGAAAAAAGCTCTGAATCCCGGGCATAAAACTTACACTGAATACCGCCCGCCTGATTCACATTTTCGCATAGTTCCTGAAGCAGCTGTGTAATAGAAGCACTTTCAATTTCGCCGGGAGTAAGATTTCTTATTATGTTCCTGATGTTTTTAAGATTCTCTTCTTCTATCTGCTGGATTTTTTCAAGCAGGGCCTTTTGCTCTTCCGGCAAACTTGATGAATCCATAAGCTTATGTGTGTAAAGCAGTGCAGTCCTGATATCCTGGGTAACTGTGTCGTGCAGGTCGCGGCTAATTCTGCTTCGTTCATTTTCCTGAACCTGAGTGATTGTTTCGGTTACAAGGCGTTCCTTTTTATTCTGCTCTTCAAGGCTTCTGTTTTTTTCTTTATTTCTGATATACGAAAGAAGAAAAAGAACAAACGTAACACACAAGAATGAGATAATAGAAAGAAGTTCTACAAATTGAAATACCGCAAGATTAGTTTCTGTTGGATCCATGCTTCTATTTTGACAGTATCAGGTTAGTTTTTCAAGCAAGCTGCTGCGGTCACGGCAGCCAATTTTATCATAAATAACACTGATATAGTTTTCGAGAGTGGTAAGTTTTATCTGCAGTTTTTGGGCAATTTCTTCGTTGCTAAGTCCATCCTGAATAAGCTTTACAACCTGCATTTCGCGTTTTGTAAGAACAGAAAAAAGTGAATTCATTTCCATTAAAGAAGTAACAAGGTCCGGCTGAATAAAAGTTTTTCCCACCGCAATTGTGTTGATTGCATCAAGCAGCATTTTTTCATCACTAAGCTTAGAAACAAAGCCCTTTGCTCCAACTTCTGCACTCATTGCCCGTTCAATAAATCCCCCTGAATCATGACTTGAAAAAATCACACTTGGAACACCTGCCTTTGCAAGTATTTTTACAGCTTCAAAACCGTTGTAGGAATAATCAGGATTTCCCTTAATCTGAATGTCAACAACTGCAACAATCTGATTTTCCCCAGCTTCCCCGATCTTTTTAATAATCGCCGGCAGTTCATCAAGCCCTTCTGCTTCTGCAAGAATTGTCCAGTCTGAGTTTTCGGTAATATAGAAAGAAATGCCTTTGCGAAGCATTTTATGATCGTCAATCAAAATCAGTTTTTTCATTGATTTTAGTATAACACATAGAAGCACTCGCGCAATCAATTTTAGTCACTAAAAAACAATGAGTTAACTCACATATATTCCCAAAGTCTGCATACTGTTTTTATGAGAGAAGCGGGCGTAAAATTACAGTGAATAAAACATGGAGATATAGTTATGTCTGAAGGATATGGTTATTACAGAATAGATTTTTACAAAAAGGACGGTACACCCGACGAACTAAAGGCAAAAGAGGCCTTTGACTGGTGTTCAAAACAGTATGACTGGTTTACAGAAGAAGAACCTTTTACTCTGGAAAATAATCAAATCTTATGGAATGAAAGAAAATATTCAGATGGACTGCCGCTGAAAAGCACTTTTAACAAAGTTCCGAATTTAGACGGTTATAGGGAACTTGCAATTATGCGCTGGTTTAAGGAGATGGGGGATGGAGTAAATGCTGAAGCAATTGCAGGTTCTTTCACCTGTGATTACACCGAAAGCGATCCTGAAGCATACTACAGACTCTGTATTATCTATAAAAACGGTACAAATGATTTTTGGAATATGATTAAACTAAATAGAGATATTTGTGCAAGTTATCAGTGGGGCATGTATTATGTGGTACATCCAAACACTTACAACCTGTTAAGGGGAGTATTCAGAAATAAAAAGACAGGAAGATCTTTTCTGTCGGGCTTTATTGTACTTGCCCCTGATGCTGAGGATTCTGATGAAAAGTTTTTCTGCAAGTTCACAAGAGATCAGCATGGCCACATAGATGATTCTGAACCTTTTTTGTGCGATGCGGAGGGTAATTATATTCCAGACGGCAATGGAATTGCAAAATTCAATCATTTTAGTGAAACGGATTTTGATATTATCGAGTATTTTATTTCAGACAAAGTAAATAAGAAACCAGAACTATACGGAGACATTGCAGACTGGGAATTCAAAGGCTTTTCATGCCTGCCACCCGTTTTCGACCTTGTGAAGAGGAATAATTAAACTATCGCTGAATGGTGTTTATATTATCTGTAGAAATATGGAAAAGATGATAACTGAACTGACCGGAAAAATAAAATTCGACAATTTTGCAGCTGATTCAAAGAGTGAATCTAAACGGCCATATCTTATTACGGCTAATGGAGAAAAGATTCTTCTGTATAAAAAGAATGATAACCCTTTTGAGAATAAAGGTTTTACTGATTTTGTAGATAAAGAAGTGATATTGACCGGTGAATTCAATGAAAATACCTTTATTGTTTCTGAAGTTGTCTTAAAAAATGAACAGTTAGTAAAAGAGGAGGCCGGCAAATGAACTACTGCGAAGACTGCGGTGCTCCTCTTAGTCCCGGAGTTTTGTTTTGTGAAAACTGTGGAGCAAAAATACAGGAAAACATCAATTCAGAAAATGCCTTTAGCAAAGCAGCCTCAAATGTAAATAATGAAAGAGGCCTTGTTTATACAAACTCAAATCTGCTTGCGGCACAGACAGGTCTTTCAAAAGATACTGTACTTTCTATAATAAATCAGTTTATAGCAGATGCACGCGGACGTGGCCTTCAGTATGAACTTTGTGATGTTTGTGAAAATTTTAAGGACGCCGGTAAAGTTGAAAAACATATAGAAATAATTTCAAAAATAGCTGCTAAAGCAAATATTGATTATCTTTTTATAATTGGTTCAAGCTCGGTGATTCCGTCTGCTGTCTGGAAAAATGAAGCCTGCGATTATGAATCTGATAGGGATGTTTCCGGTGATTTGTGCTATGCAACACTAAATTTGAAATCACCATTTTCAAGAGTAAAATATGATTTTTCCCGAACCTTGAAAGTTGGTCGACTTCCAAACTGCGATTTTGCCACTTATTTTGAAAATCTTAAAAAGGGCTCAGGTAAAATAGAAGAGACAAAAAGCTTTGGCATGAGTGCAAAAGTTTGGCAGGCTGAAACCTGTGATATTTACAGTCATATCTGTCAGACTTCTTCTGTAGTCACTTCACCTGAATGTACAAAAAACTCTGCTGCAGGCCTTATTCCCTCTGATACAAATCTTTTTCTTTTTAATCTTCATGGTTCAAATCAGACTGAATACTGGTATGGCCAGGAAGAGTCGAATTACCCTGAAGCAATTGAACCTTCAACTTTTGACGGAATAAAAAATCCATATTTTCTTGCAGTAGAAGCCTGCTATGGTGCTTTTTATGAAGGCCGCAGTAAAGATAAAAGCGTATTGCTTTCTGCTCTAAGCGGTATGTGTATTTCTTTTCTTGGTTCTTCCAGAATTGCTTTTGGTACTCCTAAAGCACCAGGTTCCTGTGCAGATGTTATTTGTGATTCATGGCTTCAAAAACTTAAGGCCGGGCAAACGGCAGGCAAGAGTCTTGAAGATGCAAGAAAAAATCTTATGAAAGACAAAAGTCCTGAGGCAATAAAAACTCTGGCAGAGTTTTCGCTTTATGGAGATCCTTCTGCGAGAATGAAAATGGGTTATTCTGCGGCTGACGCAAAGGCCCTGAAACAAGTTCAGGGTGACGTACCTCATCAGGGTGACGTGAAAAAAACTGCATCTATTGTCGATTTGCCCGACATTCACCTTGCAGTCCGTCGTGAAATTGCCGCAGTAGACAAGAAAATTTCGGAATCAATTGAGGAAATGGTATACAGACAGTACAGGGAACTTTATGGGGTAAAGCCTGTTTATTATAAAACCCACGGCTCAGATGATATGAATGCTGTATTTAGCGGAAAAAATGCACTGGGAGCAAAAATAGTAAACGTTCATTTCACTGCTAATGGTGAAATAAAAGGATTGCTTGAAAGTAAGTAGGAGAAGGATATGGTTTGTGACTGGTGTGGTGGAATTATATTTGGAGATAAATACTGGACGGTAACAGGCTTGAGCGGTATTTTTTGCAGTGAACGGTGCTGTGAAGAGGCAAAGGCTCATCAGCGACTGGAAGATGCAGGTGTACGCTGCCAGTGGTGCAGTAAACTTTTTGACCCAAGAGAAATTGTTAGAACAGGTGGTGTTTATATGCCGGGCTTCTGCAGTATGGCCTGCTTTGATGCGTATAAGGCATCTTTACCCCCGGCTCCGCCACCTTCCGCAAGTCAGACAACACAGACACAACCAAACGGTTCTTCTTTAGTTCCCAATCAGACTGAAATGATGTATGGAGATCCCTATTGTACGAATATTCCTATAGGGGCTATGTGTAATGAAGGGATTTTATCAGATTTATGGTGTGAAAATCTTGGCTGGACATTTAACAAAAACACAATAACTATTACCTATTCAAAAATTACTAATAAATCTCCATGGGAAACTGGTTCTCTTAGATTTGGTGTTTACACATCTCCTCAAAATACTTTTGATTTTGATAAAGCGGAAGATTCTATATCTGACGAGAGAGATTGGAAAAATAAAAATTGTTATCTATGGGGTTCTTCAATATTAAATGGGTTAAAACAGGGTAATTATTATCCGGCAGGAAATTCTACAATTGAGATTCCAAAGGAACTTTTTAAAAAGATTTCAAAAAAAGTTTATATAGCTGTTGTTCTGCAAGAAGCAGGAGTCAGTTTCTGGAATAATCGCTTTGCAACGACGGGACTTACTACTGGAATTACAAACTTGATTCGAACAAAGGCAATTGGAATAAACGTAGACGCAAAGTCAACTCAAGTAAATCAATTTTGCTACTGCGAAGAATGTGGTGCAAAAAATAAAAAATCAAACGCATTCTGCGAAGAATGTGGAGCAAAATTAAATTAGCTGTCATCCCGAACTTGTTTGGGATCTATTAGTAGATGCTGAAACAAGTTCAGCATGACAGGGCGATAAAAGGAGATTTAATATGATTTGTCCAAAGTGTGGAAACGAAGTACAGGAAGGAAAGAAGTTCTGCGGTAAGTGCGGAACAAAACTCGATACCGGAAACGCAGGAGCCGCTTCTGGCGCTGTATGTGCAAAATGCGGAGCGCCTCTTACACCAGGAAAGAAATTCTGCGGTAAATGCGGAACACCTGTAGCTGCAGCCGCCGCACCAACAGCAGAAATGACAATGAGCGCAGGCTTTGTACACTGGAATATTCTCCCGGGACAGCTTGCTGCTAAACTCGATGAAAAAGATTTTGAAAATTCCAAGGATGTAAAAGGCTTTGTAATTCAGGATGGAATAAAGGCTCTCTTCTTTGCAGATGGTACACTTGCGGGCGAGCTTGTTGGCGGAAAATACCCGTTCACAGATCTTGGTGTCCAGGAAGTAACTGGAATTAAACGCTTCTTTGCTCGAATTGCTTCTTTATTCAATGGCAAGGCTTATAACATTCTTGCAAACGCCGCTCAGATTTCTGTAGTTCTTATGCGCGATGCAGAATTCCCTCTCATCTTTATTGAAAAAGATATTCCGACAAAGGGAATCCGCAGCGAAGTTGCAGTTCATGCAATGGCAAAAATCAGCAACATTCTTGAGTTCTACCGCAGTCAGCTTCTTGATAAAAAGTTTGTAAGCTTTGCACAGTTCTCTGCGGCAATTGAACCAGCTGTTCGTACACTTCTGGAAGAAAACCTGACTCAGATAGAAGCAGAAGCCGTTAGTGGAAATACACAGATTCGTGAAACAGTGCTTTCGGCTTTACAGGCAAATGTCGGTGGAATGTTCCCGTTTATCAGCGTAGAAAGAATTATCCGTCTTACAGCAACAAACGCAGAGCTTGAAGAGCTCCGCAGAATGCGCGAAGAGCTTTACATCAGCGAAAAGGAACTTGTTGAACTTTCAAAGCGCAATGACTTTTTGAATCGTCTTAATGATGAGAAAAATCAGCAGACCTTGCACGAGGCTCAGACACAGGCAGATTTTGCGGCCGCAATTGAAAAGATTGATGAGCAGAATCAGCTTACAGAAGACGAAAAAGCAAAGTTTGCAAATATGCTTTTCTGGCAGAGAAAGCTTAGAGAAGCCACAACTCAGGATGAGGCGGAAGACGCGCTCGGAAAACTTGAGCAGAACGGGCTTTTGCGCGAGGAAGAACTTTCTACACTCAAGGCAGATATAGAGCAGCGCAAAAATCTTAAGGGGCTTACAGATGGTCAGGCACTTGCAATGCTTACCCTTCAGAATCAGATTGCGCTTGATCAGCAGAAGCTTCAGTGGGAAATTGAAACTGGTAACCGCCGTGTTCAGAATGCCCTCGACCGCGAACGCATGCAGGCCGCTTATGATGATGAACGCCGCCGTGCAGAAATTCAGCTGGACAGCGAGGAGCAGGAAAGTCAGCTTGAGCTTCTTAAGCAGGCACAGGCAATCCGTCAGGAACGCGAGGATGCGGAACACCGCCGCAAAATGGAAGAGGTAAATGCCGCAAATACACACGAAGAAGAAATGCGAAAAATCTTCCAGAACATGACTGCCGAGCAGATTATGGCTGCTAACCCTGATATTACAGATGCCGCTGCCGCAGCCCTTGCAGAAAAGTTTAAGAGCGAAAACTCAGCAGAGCAGATTGCCCTTATGAGAGAACATAAAGATGAAATTGCAAAGCTCATGAGTCAGCAGCAGCAGTCTCAGGCCGACACAATGAAGCAGATGATGGAAATGATGAGCAAGATGTTCGACACCCAGCAGAAGCAGAACAGCGAGCAGGGCGCTCACCTTACAGACGTGCTCAAAGCAAGCGCCAGTGCAGCCTACAGTGCCGCTGGAAAAATTTACAGCGGCAACGGTGGTTCCGGAAAACAGGATAATCATCCACAGCCTCTACGCCCAGGCCGCAAAGACGCAAATGTCTGCCCAGCCTGCGGTGCCGAACTCGAAGAAGGTGCCAGCTTCTGCGGCGAATGCGGAGCAACACTGTAAGAGTACACTCACGGTGCTTGAGTGCCGCGAAGTATCCGGTGGTTGAGCCTGTCGAAACCACCTTTAAAAAGAGGAATAACCAATGATGACTGATTTATTAAAAAACACAATATCTTCTCTTAAGCAGAGTCTTGCTTATACACTTTCTCTTGGTGATAAAGAGTTGTTTCACAGCAATGTACTTGGCTGGCTTCTGGAAAATCATAATGAAAAAGGTATACAGCCAGTCGTAAAACTCTTTATAAATGATGAACTTGAAATTGAAAAGGTAGAAAGAGAAAAAAATCATTTTGATTTGTGTATAACCTGTCATAAAAAAAACAGCATCAGCGAAAAGCATATTGTAATAATTGAAAACAAGTTCAAAAGTATGCCTGATAAAACTCAGCTGGAACGTTATGAAGAAGTTTGTCTGAAGAAGAAAAAGAATGTAGATTATTCCTTCATTATTTTTGCTCCCTCGGCCTCCTTGGATATTTTTGAAAAAAATCGACCTACAAAGTGGATGACTGTTTCTTATGAGAATTTATGCAAAGCTCTTGGCAAGTCTCTGTTTACGATTAAGTGTGATGAACAGAATTTTAGAAATGAGTTTTTGTCTTCCTATAAAAAACTTCTGGAATCACTTCTTAAAATAATAAGTCTTGTTGTAGCAACTGCTTCAGAAGAAACGAGTTCTTATCTTGTGGATAGAGAGGTTTTGGAAGTTCTAAAAGAAATCCGTCTGCACGATGTATATCAGAAAATATATGCGTCTACAGTACAAAACACCCTTAATGTAAAAACCGGAAAAGACTGGAAAGCAAATATTTATTTTATGAATGGTTCTGTTCTGAAGTGGACATATATTCCAGATGCTTCAAATGTAGTTTATGGAGTAGAAGTCCAGCGAGATAAATTCTGTATCTTTGCAGAAACACAAGATAAAACCGTTCTTAAACAAAGCGAGCAGAAGCTTACAAATTATTTTGAAAGCATTCTGAGTGGAATTTTTGAAGCAGAACAAATTAACCACAAAAAAGATGGAAGACTGAACGTATACAATAAAGGTATTTATAAATACCAGTATGCCAAAATACCTGCAGAGACAACAATTAAAGATTTGCGAAAAAAAATAAAAACTGCAATGAAAAAAATTGAGGAAAGTAATCCATCATAGTGTGGATAAATAAATAATTATAAATCTTTGGAGGATTATATTATGGGATTATTTGGAAAAAAATCTAAAAATGAGAATGTAGAAAAACAGGCTGAACAGAATTCAGCAGAATTAGAAGCTCTTAAGGCAGAAGAAGAAGGTAAGCTTGCTGAACGTTACAACAAGGTTGTGCCGATTGTAAAAAGATACCTTGATTCAATTGGTTTTGAACTACCGCCAGAAGAAAGCATCTTCTTTATGCAGATTGATGACAATACTGGTAAATGGAAATATGGAATGTCATGGGATGCAAAGTATACTGCCGCTGTAGAAAATCCTGATTTTATTAGTGAGACTTGCAATACAGCAAAAGAGAAGTATAAGTATATACTTCAGGAAAAAGTTCTTAAGCGAGGTTCTTCTGGTGGTATTTTGCTTACATCTGACGGAAAGGCTTTAATAGGAAGTCCTACACCATCAGGAAATTTCTTCTGGTGTACCGAATCGGGTGAGGGTATAGATAACTCTATGACTCTTCCAATTAATAATGTCCTTGCAGTTGGTAACATAAAAAATCAATTTTTGTGCGGTCTTCATATAAGTGATTTTGAATGTACTGACAAAGATGATATATGTTATATAAATGATAAAAATCAAAATTTCCAGTATACGAATTCTGCTGCTAAAAAGGATTTTTATTTTGGTGATTCTTTCCCAAAAAGTACTAAAAGATTGTTTATTCTTCCTAATGATGAATACGAAAAGAAAAATACTGTAGTCTTAGGCGGCAGCTTTAGTAAGTATTCAGACCTTAGACTTGTCTTCTGTGGTTTCGACAAAATAATACATGAAAAGTGGTTTACTACAGAACGATACTGGTCAATTTTCGAAAAAGATACACATGGTACATTTATCTGTCCATCTGCTGACTGTGATATTCTTTCTGAAAAATATTTAGTTGGAAGAGGCGGAAATTTTGCAGAACGCAACTGGGAATTAAAAGTAGGTACAACAATTCAGAATGCAGTTTCTCCAGCAGAAGCCGCAAAGCAGGAATCAGAAAATATAAGGGCTGCATTAGAAGCAAATGCTATGGCCGAAGTTAATGCAAAGCTTTCTGAGAAGAAAGAAGAACTCTGTAAACTTGAAGCCGCTCTTGCTGCAAAGAAAACGGAGGTTGCTTCACTCGGAATGGACGCTCAGGCAATCGTAAAGAAAGCCGCTCTTAACAAAGAAATCAAAGAGCTTGAGCCGAAGGTTGAGTCATTGAAAGCTGAAATCGAAAAATTGAGTAAATAGGAGAATCATATATGAAATGCAATAACTGTGGCGCTGAAGTTGCTGATGGAATGAAATTTTGTGGAGATTGTGGAGCTCCGGTTCCTCAGGAAAAGAAGTGTATTTCTTGTGGTGCGACTATTGCTCTTAAAATGAAGTTCTGCCCGGAGTGTGGTGCGGAGCAGACTGGTACGGCGACAGGCGGAAAGCCTAAGTTTAATGCCGCGGCTTTTGCAATGGGCGATAAAAATGTGATTGCCGGTGATGTAGTAGGACATCAGGAAACTACTCATATCACAGGTAATGCAACTATCATCAAAAACGAAGACCAGAGTAAGCAGGTTAAGCGCTGCCATGTATGCGGTAGTCTTGTGTTAATTACTGATGGTTTTGAATGTCCTGAATGCGGCGAGTTTACCTGTTCAAAATGTTACGACGCAAACGAGAATGCCTGTAAGCCTTGTGCCCAGAAGCGTAAGGGGCAAAGTTCTTCTATGGCGGAGAATCAGTATTGCGAGGCTCTTAAGAATGCTCTTACTGACGGCCGTATTGACCTTGAGGAGCGAAAGAATCTTAATGCGCTTCAGAAAAAGCTTGGTATTTCTAATGATAAGGCTATGGAGATGGAGCGTGCTCTGAAGGGTGCGGGGACAGGCGATGAAGAAATCTTTACTACTGCAGAAAAGCTTGAGCTTGATAAAGCACGCGAGGCTTTCTACGCCTGTGATGAAAATCTTTCTGATATCCTTAAAACTTCAGAAGGAATCTGGCGAACTCATCCTACAAATGAGCAGGCTCTATCTCTTTATCTTCCGGCTCTTGCATCAAGCGGAAAAACTGATGAAGCACTCAAAATTATTTCAGAACTTGGTGCAGACATCTTAAGTGTTTACATTACAGCTGTTGACATTATGCTCACCCTCGATGATATGACCGAAGCAGAAAAATGGCTTAAAAAGGCTGCTATGGTCTTTGCCGAAAGCAATGTACTTAAATGTTATCATGTATACTACTATCTGAAAATGTACAAAAAATATAATGACTTCAGTTTCCTCGAAAAAGCAACAAATGCAAATGCAAGTCTTAAAAACGTAAACGGTCCGCTTGAGTTGAGCCATCAGCTCCGTGTTATGTCATTGCTTCAGATTGAATCAGGGGAAGAGCCTCCTGCCTACGATAAAGATTTCTGTAAGGAAAACAATCTTTACTTCCGCGTGGTAAGCAATTCGAAACTTTGCGGAGTTTATGTTGAAGGTATTGCTTCTGTCCCAACTGCAAGTTCTTCTTCTGTAGCAGATGTAGTACCAAAGGATTATTTTGTTGAAGATTTGAGGGGCGAAAAACGACAGGTCTGGTTCTTTGTTAGAAAAGATGAAAAACCTGATGCAGATGGACAATATTATGATTTTGGTGCGCTTGTAAGTTTCCATGAAAATGAAGAAGTTATGTTACTGATAAGACATGAAGATTATATAGATCCAGAGCAGTATTATACAGAAGATGAATCAGATTTATCACGTGATGAACAGGAACAAAAAGGTCTTGAAGATCTTTTTAAGTATTGTTTTGAAGGAAAGCAGATAGATGTTTCTCAAATTTATTATAAACCTCAAGATCCTGAAGAAGGTGAATCTGACGAGCAGGCATTTGAACGACATCTTCAGATTGGTATAAATGATGAATATGTAGATGGCTATGAATTAATGCTTTTTAACATTCACGATTGTTGTGAAAATTTTGATAATTATACAGACATGTATGGCAATATTTGCTCCGTAGATACTTCGTTTATTGCTGTGTCAAACAGTGATTTTGGCTTTTTCAATGTTAAAGAACTCATTAATGAAGGAGGTTCAGGAGATGACTGTGTGTATGACGATTATTTAAGGAAAATACCAGTAATCTTTTATACCTATTACAAATACAATGAGTATGAACAGGAACAATATCCAGATATTAAAATTGATGAATATATTCGTGATGAAATCGATCACTACATTCTTGATGCAAACGGCAATAAAGTCAAAAGTCTGAAAGATTTAGAATCTTTTGAGCACAACGGAATTACTTATTATCGGGTTGATAAATCAGATTTTGTAGGAGGCGATACAGAAAATGCTCTTACTCTACAAGCAACAATAAAATGGAGAAAAAAATTAGGTCTTTAGTAGAAACAGTCACCGTAACGCCGGAAATGGCAGCGCGGTTGCTGGCAGATAATCCTCATAACCGTGCAATAAGGAAAGAGCGGGTAGACGAGTTGTGCGAAAAAATCCTCAGCGGCAAATGGAAGCCCAGCCCTCCGATAGAAGTTTTTGACACCGGTCGTCTCTGGAACGGCCAGCACCGCCTGACTGCAATTGTACAAACAGGCTGCGCTGTAGAGCTTCGGGTGAGGGTATTACAGAAGATTGTAGTATGACTTTAAAGTGGTCGAAATTGACCACTTTTTTTAAACTCTCCGTAAATTTCTTTTATATTATTATAGAAAGCCAGTAAAAGTGAAATCCTAAAATGACTTTCAGGGAGGTTTTGCTTATGTCTTCAGTTGGAGCCTGTTATATGATGCACATGAAAATGCTGGACAGCCTGAAAGAAGCTGGAAAGATTCCCGCAGATAAGACTATAAAAAATACTAAGCTTAAAGAACTGATCAGACTTTATGGTCTTGAGCGCTTCAGAAAGGAAGTTAAGGAAGCAAATCTGGATATTCCGGATTTTCTGTTGGAGGAATAATATATAGTGGAGGTTTAAGATGGCAGAAGAAAATAAGGAAATCAGGGAGCGTAATATCAGGGAGTTTTTTGCAGTTTTGAATGAAGCAAATGTTTTTACCATTTCCTGTCCCAGGTGTGGTGATATGCGTTTTTCCTTCAGCAAAAATCTTCTTGAAATAAAAGACGGTTTGCAGGTTGTGTGTCCCCATTGTTCATCACTTGTTCATGCCTGCTATACCCAGGGACAAAATGAGGTTTTTGTTCAGTGCCTCGAATAGAAGCACTGATTTTGAACGGCAGATTTCTGCCGGGGTTTCGGGCTTGGCAGCTGCCCAAGGAGCGGGAACTGCCATTTTTTAAGGAGATGTGATTATGTCGGAAATCTTGAAAGAGACAAAAGAAGATCCATCATCAACTTTTGAAATGGATGGCTGGAAGCTTTATTCTTATGAAAATCCTCCACTGGGGTTTGATTCGTATCTTAAAGATATTAAAAATGCAGATGCCGAAGGAAAAAGCGTGATTGATGCTTTGCCTGAAGGTAGCGATGAAAAACGTCTTAAGAGCGGTGACAATCTTATCAAACTCAT
>JAFZWX010000123.1 GCA_017617145.1 Treponema sp.
AACAGCCACTGCTCACTCTGACTGTACGGTTTGAAAGTTATCTTATCACTTACGCCTCTGCTCATGCTTAAATTTTAGCACAGAAAATTCCTTTTGTCTTTAAAAATAATTAGGGCTGTCCTTTCTTTTTGGACAGCCCCAACCACGACCAACTACTGGAGCGAAGACTGCTTTTCAAACTCAAGCGTCTGCGTAGCAGGCGCAAACTTTTGAAAGCTGTCTGAGCGGAGTCTGGAAGATAAAGCTTCAGTGGAGGAAGATCATCACGTTGTCCGCCGTAGGCGGACCTGGAAGAGAGATTGTCAACTTGGAAAAAGGCATTCGGAAGAAGCAGTCTTGCTTCAAACTCAAGGGCGCGAAGCGGCCATAACTTTTGGCAAGTCTGCTTCTGGAGCTGGAAGATTTATCGGCACTCTGAGCGTCGGGAGCGCACGGACGCGCGACCAGAGCGACATTTGTAGGAACGTTATCTGAGTGGAGAATAAATGTACCATTGTAAAGGGCGGAAACACGGATGTTGACGCCTTGCCGATTGAGCGCAGGGGGCTTGTCCCCTGTGCGATTGAGGCAACCATTTTTCCCACACAAAAGAAGTTCCCGAAAACCGCCCTTTAACGATGCCCTGAGCATCTTAAAACTGCGGGACAACTGTAATGTTGAGTAAAAAGGGTGCCCCCTGTCCCCCCTAAGCTTGGATTACATACCTTATTTTTTTGGGAGGGGGTAAGAGGGGTTCTTAGGGGGGAAAGGGGGAACACTTTTTGCGTGCCCGCAGTTTTAAGTTGCGACCTACGCGGACGGCACTTATTTCTTTACCGATGCACATTCAGCGCGAAACGGCACTTGGCGGCTTTCACAAAAGGAGTGCTTACTGCAACGATGGGCCCACTTGCGGAAACAGGCAGATGCAAAAAGCGGAGGGTCCGCGAAGCGGTACCGTAGCGTTTGCAGCTGCCTGTGCTTTCATTGCTTACTTGCGAGCTTGGACAAAGGCCCACTTGCGAGCCTGCTAGTAAATGCAAACAGTGTGTGAACGAATGAAGCGCAACGAAGTGGAGCTGAATGAGTGAACACTCTGTTTGCTACCTTCACTTACCAATGCACGGAACCTAATTACCGACAAATGTAGTGAGCGGAAACGGTACGCAGTACGGTTGGAGCGAACGGCTCTAACCGATACCTTTTTATTTATGCGCTCATGATGTCGTTCCAGGTTACCTGCATGATGTTTCTCATGTTGTCGAGCTTCTCTTGTGTTTCGTGGTTTGAATAATGCTTTGACATGTCTTCGCTTCTGTGGCCCATAACTGCCTGTACTGTCTTTAGGTCTGTTCTCTGGCTTAAGATGGTTGCGCAGAAGTGGCGTAAGCTGTGGAATACGATGTTTCTTTCCTTGCGTTGTTCTTCGCTTACACCGATTTTTTCAAGTGCATCATAAAGTCCATCGACGTAATATGACGGCCAGCATGGCTGTTCCGGTTTGACTTGTGAGAAGAATACATAGCTTAAATCACTGAAGTTCGGGTTCTTTCTTGCCATTGCATAGAGTTCTTCAAGTGTTTCATGGTCTATCGGTAAATCTCGGATGTCTGTATTCTTTGGACATTTAAGACCGTCTGTATCGTTCCAGCTGTGTCTTACATGAATTAAGTCTGCATCCAGATCTAAGTCGCAGACACGTAAGCCGCTGATTTCTCCGGCTCTAAGTCCGCAGTAAATGCCGAGCTTAAATGCAAGCCTGTAAGTTTCATTGAGCCAGTCTACTTTGAGCAATTGTTTTACTTCGCTTTCTGTTGGGATTCCACGACCAATTTCTTCTGCATTGAATCTTTCGATTCCGGCCATCGGGTTAGTTTGGATCCTTTTGTTTTCGAAAAGATAACGCATTGCTCTGCTACCACAGTTGATGGCCTTATTGACTGTTCCGCCACTGAGCTGCTTTTCTGTGTGCAGGTAGAAAAAGAAGTCGTCTAAGGTTTGTCGGTCCAGCTCTTCAACTGTTATTTCATCGCCGAAGTATGGCTTCCAGTAATTCTTTACGAGTCCAAGCATCATCTGAGTGTGGCGTTTTGTCATGTTGTGGCCGTGTGCTATATAACGCTTAATGAAGTCTGAATTATCGAAGTCCCAGAAATTGAGCAGGAAGGAAGAAAGCGGAATACCAGCTTTTTGAGGTTTTGGAGTTGCGATTTTCTGTGCCTTTTTTTCTGGTTCTGGAAGGATTGGTTTTGTTACTGCAGGCTGTTCTGAAACTGTAAAATTAAATCTTTGAGTAAGCATACTTATGAGTGTTTGAGCTTCTTCTTCCGTGACAGTCTGTGCAATACTTTTGAGATTGAGGTTAGATTTTGTTTCTGCAGCATGATAATTTCTTGCGTTTGGGCGGGATTCAGGAATGCCGTTCTGAAGCCAGGTTGTGGCAATCATTGCAGCTTCAACCTTGTCTTTTGTGTGCGTACTCTTGTCTGTAAGCTTTTTGCCTGAAATAGGGTCAATGAAAATTACGTTGTAATAACCTGATGCATTTGGATAGAGATAGAATGGGCGCATGAAAACCTCCTGTTTATTCCGAATAAACATTGGGGTAAAAAAGGTTTTCCGAAACAATTCCGAAGTTTTTCCGAAATCTTTCCGAAATCCAAGGCCTTTTTTACACGGTTTTGCGCCTTTTCCAAACAGGTAAGGAAGCAAAAAATTATCAAATTATTAAGCTAAATCATTATAATATATGATTTTGGCACAAAAAAAGCTCGTCAATAAGACGAGCTATATTCGTGAGACTGACACGATTCGAACGTGCGACCCCCACCTCCGCAGGGTGATGCTCTAATCCAGCTGAGCTACAATCTCAGAACTCAATATAACTAAAACTCATTCAGTTATATCTGCTTTATATGTATATTATTATATTTTAATGATTTGTGCAACTGAATTATTTTGAATATTTTTGAGTGATTTTGAGTTAAGATTTTTTTTACTGAAATCGTTACTGAAATCGATTCTGAAACTTTTCTGAAATCGAAAAAAGCAGACCCCCACCCCTAACGGGTGATTTTTCACCCTTCTGGGGTGAGGGTCTTAACATATATTTCCCGCTTGTTAACGGGTGTTTCCTATTCCTTAATGATGATTAACTAATAGATACCAATAATTAACACATAGGAAATGTGAAGCAGTTTTATTATTGAGCCATAACGGAAAACGTTGTGGCTTTTTTATTTAACAAACAAAAGGAGCTTGTATGGCTGAACCTGATGAGAAAAACCTGGAACTGCTTTCTGTTGAAGAAGCAGCTGCGTACTTAAAGTTTAGTACGGCATTTCTTTACAAGCTTTGCAAGGAGAATAAGATTCCGCATGTGAATTACGGCAGGCATATTATTTTCCGCAAAACTGATTTGTATAACTGGCTTGGTTCGATGGTGACTTACAGCGAGGAAAAACTGGAGGCTTAATTATGATGAACATCAAACATGAATCTGAAATTAGAAAGGCTGTAAACGAGGCTCACAGATACCTTGAAGAAACGGCTTTTGAAAAACAGCACGGAGACATTGTTGTGACTATAACGATGTTTCGCGGAGAGCCAGTAAAGCTCACAACAAGTTACTGTGAGCATTTGACTAAGAGACGTGCGACTAGTCTGGTCGTTGAAAAATGAGTAAGCCCGCTGGCGGGCGGTGATAAATAGCAAAGCGTTAAGAAAATTGCGACAGCAATTTTTAGCTTTACATACTTGGCATTAGGCAGGAGGTGATACAGGTGGGAGACAAGGACACTGTTAAGACCGCAAACAGTGAACTTAATCAGAACAGCGAGCCGGAGAAGTCTTGGGAGAAAAGATTAGCAGATGAGTCTCCCAAGGCTTTTAAGGCTTTCTGTCTTTATCGTGCCATGGGCTACAAGCGAAGCATAAAAGCTTGCCTTGAACTGAATGGCATTGAGCCGAACAAGTACGGCTCCTGGGCGCGTTATGCACGACTGTTCCGTTGGAATGAACGTGCTGCAGAATACGACGCATATATTGCAAAGGAGACTGAAAGAGAGATTCTGGCTGAACGTGTTGAAAGACGTAAGCGCCAGATGGAAATGTTGAATGGCTTTGATGAACTTGTTGCACAGCGCATTAAGACATTAAAACCTGATGACTTGAATGCAGACGGAGCGATGGATTTGCTTGAACGGTCTGCAAAGCTTGATTCGTTCATAACAGGAGCGGACAAAGAAAATGCAAAGCCGGTACAAGGCGAGCTTGCAATAACCTTTGCAGATTCGTTTAAGGATTTGTAATTGCGTGAATTGTTTAAGCCGACGGCTGTTCAGAAAAAAGCTTTAGAGCTGCTTGCTTCTTCTGCGAAACACGTTCTGCTTTTTGGCGGTTCGCGTTCTGGAAAAACAACAGTTCTTGTAATGGCAATAATTTTTAGAGCCTGCCGTTATCCTGGAAGCCGACATCTGATCTGCCGCTTCAGGGCGAAGGATGCAAGAAGTTCTGTCTTGCATGAAACCTTGATTCCCTGGCTTAACAAAACGATTGGAGCGAGCAACTACAAAGCGAATGTTCACGACGGACTTATAACGCTTTGGAACGGTTCTGAAATTTGGATTGGTGGACTTGGTGACAAAGAACAGGTTGACCGAATTCTTGGCCATGAGTATGTGACGATTTACTTTAACGAAGTAAGCCAGATCTCCTACTCTGCGATAACGACAGCTTACTCGCGTTTAGCGATGAAAGTTGAAGGCTGCAAGAATAAGTTTTTTTATGACTGCAATCCATGTTCACCAATGCATTGGGCATACAAGGTTTTCATTCGAAAGATTGAACCGAGGACGGATGAGAAATTAAATAAGCCGGAGCTTTACGCTTCTGCTGTTTTGAATCCAATGGATAACGCTGAGAATCTTGATGAAGATTACATCAGCGACATTCTGGATAACATGCCGGAAAAACAGAGAGCCCGATTCCGTGACGGCCTTTGGGTAAAACCGGAAGGAAGTGTTTACGAGAAGTTCGAAGAGTCTATGATTCTTCCTCGCAATAAGCTTCCGAAAAAGTTTGACCGCTTTACTGGAGGACAGGACTTTGGACTTCATATTGCAGCTGTGAAAGTTGGCTGGGTTGGCGAAACAGTTTATGTAGTAGCAGACTTTGGCGGCTTTAACATTACGACTAAAACAAGTGTTGAGCAGCAACAGACTAAACACTGGTATGATAACTGTTTTGTTACATACTGCGACCCTGCAGGCGGTGAAAGAATTCAGGAAGTACCAGGCGGAGTTAAGGCGAACAACAGTGTGGATGCAGGAATAGATTACATTATTGCAAAAATAGAACGCGGACAGTTTTTCGTTTGCAAAGATTGTACCGGCGTTCTTGGTGAAATATGGGATTACTCTCGTGATGAGAATAATCAGATTGTAAAAGTGAATGACCATTACATGGACGCTATGCGCTACGCAATCTTTTCTGCAGCGACTAGCGGTGTGGTAATGGCTTAGATGGGAGCCGATAATAAATATGGGTTTATTTTCAAAAAAGAAAGACAAGCAGAAAAAACTTAGAAGCTTTACAGAGATTAATAACGACACTGTGGCTGATGATTTTTCTGTGCAGGAAAAGAAAACCTGTACTGACCCGTATTTACAGCACGCATGGGTAAGCGTGTGCATTGATATACTTACCCGAAATGTGGCGCGTGCTGAATTTGAGATTAAGAAAAACGGTAAAACTGAAAGCGATTCAAAGCTTGCGCATTTGTTTAAATATCCAAATAAAACGATGAGCCGCTTTGACCTTTGGAAACAAACCTGTGCCTGGTGGAGCCTCGATGGTGAGGCGTTCTGGTGGTTCGGCGAAGACTACTGCTGCGGCGTTCCGAAAGAGATTTACATTTTAAATCCAAGGAATATGCAACATGTCGTTGAGAGCGGAAAGATTATCAAATGGGTATATACAGAAGGCGGTACTGGAAAACCGTTCATCATTCTTCCCGACGAGATAATTCATTTTAAGGACTGGAATCCCTGGAATGAATATCGCGGTGTGAGCCCATTGGTAAGCTTGGGTCTAGAAGTTGAACAGGATTTGCTCGCCGCAAAACAGAACTCCGGACTTTTAAAAGAAGGTGGTGTACCAAAGGGGCTTTTAAAAACTGACCAGATTCTTACGGAGGCTGAAGCAGAAATTCTTGCCAAGACTTGGGACTCAAAATATGGTCACGGAATGAAGAATCGTGTTGCCGTACTGGGTAAAGGCACAGAATATCAACCTCTTACGTTTTCACCTGACGTTCTGAAACTTTACGATATGAAAAAGTGGAACCTGTATACACTGCTTGCGAAGTATGGTATCCCGCCACGAGTAGCTAATATTCAGGATTCTAAAAGTTCCCTGAGCGGTACAGACACCGACAGCCAGCACAGAGCATTCTGGAACTTCACACTAATTCCTTTATTAAAAAACTTTGAGCAGATACTCGAAGTACAGTTCTTTCGTCGTTTCAATCTTTCTGAAAACGGCGAGTTTAATCTTAATAATATCCCTGAGTTGCAGGAATCTGAGGATGCCCAGAGTAACCGGGATATTGCAGAAATCAATGCTGGTCTTAAGACAATCAATGATGTTTTAAGACAACGGGGAGAAAAGGAAAAACCTTGGGGAGACTGCTGGTATAAACCCAATTCCTTAATAGCATACGATTCTGCTCTATCACAATAAGAGGGTTAAAAATGGTAAAGGTTATTATCGGTATGACTGATGAATACACCAAAAAAATTACTATGGGATGTGTGACTAAGGCGTTGCCTAAGGCACAACTTATTGACGGCTCTAGTGATATGGAGATTTTTTATCATTTACAAAAGTCGGAAGACGAAATCATTGTAATCTTTGACCGATTCTTTTTGAGCTACATTTTGAAGTTCAAGCTTATTTATTTAAAGGCAATGAATAATCGGATGAAAATTGTTTTTTGCGAGAGAGGCAGCTGCATCAGAGAGTTTGGATTGCGTCTTTACGAGCTTGGTGTTGATGGATTCATCTGCGGCATTGAACGCGAGGATGTTTTCATCGCAAAACTGAAGAAGCTTTTGACAGGCGGGAAAATCTTTCCTGATGAAATGAAAGATTCTTCAGGTTATCTGGATAATAGTTCTGACAGAAAAGCTTGCGTGGAAATTACCTATGCGGAATTTACTGTTGGTATCTATCTTGGGAAAGGGTTTACGAATAAAGAGATTAGTGGGATTACAGGACTTTCGATGAATGCTGTAAGAAATCATGCCCACTGGTTGAAAAAGAAAATTGGTTATAAGTCTATGAATGACTTAACGATTTTGAATCAGCGTTATGCCATTTTAGATATAAGGAGCTGGAATGTTGGTTGTAAAAATTGATGGTGTTGAAAACAAAGAGTTTTCAAAAGACAAAAATCTTTTCTTGTCATTCTTAAAGGACAATACGCATTCTGGAAAAGTTGATGCACAGGTTGAAGTGTTCAAATCTGTAGATGTTGAGAAGGACAGCTTCCACTGGATTATGAGCACTTTTGATACGGACCGAGATTTTGAAAAAGTAGATCCAAACGGATGGGACCTTAAGAACTATCTGGAAAACCCTGTGGTGCTCTGGAGCCATGATTACTCTATTCCTGCAATCGGAATTGCAAAGAATGTACAAGCCGAAAAGCAGCTCGAAGGCGATATTGTCTTTAACGACAAAGAGTTTGACGAGTTCGGCTGGAGCATTGGACAGAGAGTAAAGGCCGGAGTTCTCCGCTGTGGTTCTGTGGGCTTTAGAGTGGATGAGCTTGAGTTCCTGGAAGCGAAAGACCGCGACTGCGATTTGATTTACAGAAAGCAGGAGCTTCTTGAGTTTTCAATTTGTTGTGTTCCGGCAAATCCGTTTGCGGTTCATGTACCTGAAAAAAGTTTGAAAATTGAAAGAGTTATTCAGGAGGATGATTCTTCATTTTTTGAAAGATTGAGTAAAGGCCTGGCACGGGCTTAGAAGTGCAAAAAACAGAGCTGCTGACAATTGGAACCTGCTAACAGCTCTGCTGTTCAAATTACCTTAAGGAGGAAAACTTGAACGAAGTAATTGTATCACTGCAGCAGAAATTAGAGAATATGAAAACTCTTGTTCCAACAGAAGCTGCAACACCCGAGCAGATTTCTAAATACTTCAACGAGAATGAAGAAATCATTGCCGGCATTTTGAAGGCTGCGGATAGTCAGACTACCGCTACTACATCAGAGCTCGAAGGTATCAAGGATGCCGTAAAAGAACTTCGTAATCTTATGCGCAAAGCTGACTCTGAAATGAAACCTCTTTCTTACAGAGATGTGTGCTACAATCTTGGAAAAGCTTTGTGCGCTGCCTGGAACAAAGACCACGAAACACTCGGTCAGCTCAAGTTCTGTCCGAACATTCGTGCTGAAAAATGGAACAATCCAAAAGACTTTTCTTGGGAAACCGGAAAAGGTTTTGTTCCTTCTAAAGCAGTCCTTGGTGAACCGATTGGCAACCTTGCCAACAACGACCAGTATCTTATCAATCCGATTTACGAAGAGACTATTATGCAGGAAGTTGCAAAACAGTCTCAGATGATGAACCTCGTAACTCATCGTCCGATGAACGGACCATCTATTTTCATTCCTGAAAGAGACCGCGGCGGCATCGAGCTTAAATGGCTGACTTCTTACGGTCAGAAAATCGACGCCACAAAATCAAACATGCCAACAAGAACAGAGCTCAAAGCTTACACACTTGCAGGCTATGTTCCATTCTTCGACGAGTTCGGCGAAGATGTTTTTGTAGACTTGGGCAAGATGTTCCTCGAAGATTTTACAGAAGCTTACGGACAGGAGTTTGACCGCCAGTGCTTGATTGCGGATGCAGATCCATTCACAGGTGCCATCAACATGGCTAATGCTGAAAAGCATGCAATCTCAGGCACAGATGTAACTTCTCTTACATACCTCGACTTCAGAGCTGCAGAGCTCAAGGTTGAACCTGAAGAAAGAAAGTATTGCAAATGGTTCCTGAACGAAACAGTTCTCAATCATGTTGCAAACATTCAGGACGACAACCACAACCCAATCTGGAGAAAGCCAGGCGATGGAATGCCAGGAAGAATCGACGGCTACGACGTAGTTGAATCTCGTCTTATGCCTCAGCTCGCAGACATCGAAGCTGACAATGTGATTGCCATCTTTATGAATCCAAAACGCATCATTCACGGAAACCGTAAGGGAATCGAAATCAAGCGTTTCGATGAAACAACAGAGAGCCTGGAATACGGCGAACTCTTTATGCGCTTCCGCAAGCGTGACGGCTTCCTCGTGACAAGACCTGCAAAGAATATGGTATTGCTCAAGACCGCAGAAGAATAGCATATAGACAAAGATATGTGGTAAAGCTAAAAAATTGCTTTCGCAATTTTTCTAAACGCTTTGCTATAGCAAATCTTTGGAAAGCGGGGGCGAAAAATCCTAAAACCGAAGTGAAGTCAAATGCAAGGCTGCGTAGCACCCGAAGGGCTTGGCCTTGTATTTGACTGAACGGAGGTTATACTAGCCTGTACCCCGCTTTTCCGATGACGAGGTACAAATGAAACCATTCACTTTTGAAGAACTCCAGAAAATATTAGAACTTAATGCAGATGAAATTGATACAGATATTCTCATCTTCAATGCAACATTAACTCATATTGAAAAGCTCCTGGGCTACACACTGGAAGATAAAAACTACAATGAATTGCAGACAGTAAAAGACTGCCAGGTATTTACAGACCATGAGAACATTTCTGAAATGATAAACATCATTGATATGAATACCAAGCTTCGCGTTCCTAACTGTGTAATTGATGGACAGAGAATAATTCTTCTTGATCCAAAACTGGAAGGACATGTTTTGTTTTTGAATTACAATGCAGGATTCCTTGAAGACACATTACCAGCAGATTTGAAAGAAGCAATCATAAAATTATTTATTCTCAAAAAGAAAGAGTTTTTGAAAATGCAGAATAATCCGGAAGTTACAGAGTTTGTTATACCTACTGATATTCAATCTGTAATAAATATTTATAGAAGAAAAAGCTTATGAAAAGTTTTGAACCTGTTTACAAGGAACTGGAAGAACTATTTATTCATAAGCTTCCTGAATATATTGACATAATTAACAAGGAACATAATGACGGAATTATACTCAAACAATTAGAGAATCATGCACTTGAAGAATATTGTGTAAAAAGACCTTGCTTTAAGTTTGGAATTGATGAAGCAGAATATTCTGAAAAGGACAGAATAATTGAAAACACTATATTTTCAATTAAATTAGAATTAAAACTTCTACAGGAAAAGAATCAGGAAACTATTCTTTTCTGGCGTTATGTAGAAGCAATACAAAAGCTTTTTGAAGAATCAGAATGTGACTTTTTGTATAAGATTACTGGGATTAAAATACCCCAGATAATAATTAAGATAACACTATGCAGATAACTTGCGGGTTTAACTTATTAATGGTAATATAACTTATGGCAAAAAAGGATTTGACAAAGAAGCAGAAAATGATTGCTCGTCTTAAGGAGTTCACACTCATGGATGATGACTTCATGACACGCTTTTTTGAAAATGACAAGGACTGTACTCAATATGTGCTTCAGACTATTCTTGAAAACAAGAAACTTAAAGTCGTTGATACAGTTGCTCAGAAAACCGTAAAGAGCCTTGAAGGTCGTTCTATTAGACTTGATGTTTATGCGAAAGACAATAAAGGTAAACCTTACGATATTGAAATTCAGAGAGCTGACAAAGGTGCCGGAGCAAAACGTGCACGCTATAACTCTGCTCTCATGGATGCAGATATTACGGTTCCAGGTGAGGATGCAAAGAAACTTCCAGAGAGTTATGTAATCTTTATTACAGAAAATGACATTTTTGGAAAAGGATTACCGCTCTATCATATTGAACGAACCGTAAAAGAATGTAATATACCATTTGACGATGAAAGCCATATCATCTATGTTAATGGTAAATACGAAGGAAATGATCCTATTGGCGACCTGATGCATGACTTTCATTGCAAAAAGGCCGATGATATGAAAAATAAGCTTCTGGCAGAAAGAGCCAGATACCTCAAGGAAAATGAAAAGGGGGTTAAGCATATGTGTAGAATTATGGAAGAAATGGCCAAAGAAGAAAGAGATGAAAGAACTATAGAAATGGCCGCAAAGATTCTTGAACTTGGAAAAATGACAGAAGAAGAACTTATTGCTGCATTTAAGCTTACTGCAAAGCAGATGAAAGCAATTAAAGAAAGAGTTGCTGTTATGGCTTGATTAATTTAAATATTATTACTCGGGCTGGTTGAAACACCCAGGTCCATCTACGGCGAGGAAGTTCCTCGCCATTTTTTTTGTTTTAAATAATACTTACTTAAAACGTTATTTCAGAATGTGTGAAAATGAACAGATTCACCTTGTAATAATATAAAGTATTTCTTAGATGAATCAAGACATATCAAAAGATGCTTTTTGAAGAAAATTGGGAACTAATAATTCTTAAAGTACAGGGAACAAAAGTAAGATTTAAAATCATTCTTAATTAAATAAGTGATTAGTCTTTTGATTTTCATTATTTTAAGGAAGAGAATTATAAATCTTTATATAAATAAAAACTTCGAATATAATTATCATAAGAGGTTATTCAAATGGCAAAATTAAAAATGGGTGATGTACTTCAATGTAAGGAAAAACAAAATAACTATGACCCTTCTGATATGAAATCAATTTTCTTATATGCAAAAAAAATTGAAGGTAAAACATTACTTACAATTTTAAAAGAAGCAAATCTGACAGACGAGCAAATAGATTGGGTTAGAACAAAAGAAGGAGACAAAGGTTTACCGGGGAAAATTATTGAAGCTTCTTATTTTGGATATGAATTAAATAGTAAACCTGATGCAGACTTTGAAATGGCAGGAGTTGAATTAAAATCTACCCCTGCAGATAAGTCAAAAGATAAATATGTAGCAGGAGAAACTCTTAGCATTACCCAAATTAATTTGACTAGTGAAATAACTGAAACATTTGAGACTTCTCATCTTTTACGAAAACTGCAGATACTTTTACTGATTTTTTATTACCGAAATAAAGTATTAAAATCAAAACTTGATTATACCGTTTTTTTTGCTTCACTCTTTATGCCTTCAGAAAAAGATTTAATAATCATTAAAAAAGATTATGAAGATGCAGTTGCAAAAATTAAAGCAGGCCAAGCCTATTTGCTTTCTCGAAAAGACGGTACATATTTAGGAAATGCACCAAAAGATTCAAAAAATGCAGTCCCATTTAAACCCTTTTATGGTGGTGAGAAAATGCTGCGACGTGCTTTTACTCTAAGGAAACCTTACGTACAAATTATACTAGATGGTTACAATTATCATAAAGATTCAGATGAACTTGTAAAAAATATCGAGGAGTTAAAACACAATACAGTTGAAGAAATTATACGAAACCGATTAGCAAGATTTATTGATTTAAGTATCGATGAAATATGTAATCAATTAAAATATGAAAAATCAAAAGCTAAATCTGATTTAGCACTTCTAACTGCACATATGCTTGGTTTAAAACAACTTAGAAACGAAGAATTCTTAAAAGCAGGAATAATTATAAAAACTATTCAATTCAATGAAAATGGCATAAACGATGAAAAGTTCCGACTTGGTGATGTAGATTTTCTAGAAATTGATAGAACACCTGATATTTATACAGGTTATGAAACTGACGAAAATGGAGATGAAATTGAAGTTCAATATTCTGGTTGGGAAGATTCAGAACTTTTCAAACAGTTAGATAATCTACGTTATTTGTTTGTAATATTTCAACAAAAAAATGATAAGATTTATTTCAATGGTTCAAAGTTATGGAGTATGTCTGATGAAGATATAGAACTTGCACATCAAGATTGGCTAGATATTAAGAAAATCATAAAAGAAGGTGTTGTATTTAATGTCGTAAACTATGGTTCTGGTACAAGAACAGAAAATAATTTTCCAGGTGTTGCTGATGCAAGAAGAATCCATTTAAGACCTCATGGAAACAAATCTTTTTATGTGGATAAAGATGGCCATTCATGGGGAAACGGAAAATTATCTGATACAGAAGAATTGCCAGACGGTCGAAGAATGGTTAGACAATCATACTGGTTAAGTTCTAAATTCGTTAGAAATATAGTGGAAGACTTAATAAAATAGAATTATTCACATTCAAATATTTTATTTAATGTTTTACTCATTCTTGTAATTAAAGGAACAACCAAAGCATTACCCATACAGAAATATCTGAACTTTTCAGGCATACCGGTATTAGTCCAGTCATCAGGGAAGCCCTGAATTCTTTCTGTTTCTTTAGGAGTAAGAATTCTAATCTGCTGATTAGTATAATCTCTAACAATATGAGTACTTCTATTAAAACTGCCTTCACTTGTAAGCATAGTTCTTGCAGGTTTATTCCATTCATCAATCATTGGAATAGCACCTTCTGAATAAACATATTTATGACCGTTTGCAGCTATACGATATTTTCTTTTGGCACCTTTTATATATTGCCAGGTGTGGCGACTTTCTGCAGGAAGCTCATTTTCAGTTTCATCTGAATGTGTACTAGATGGATCTGTAAAATAGAGTTGTTCATTTGGAATAAAATATTTCTGATCAACTGTTTCTTTTTCTATAATGTCACCGATTGTTTCTGATTTAGAAGTAACAGGTGATGATTTTATTGTGTAGATTGTTCCATTAAACATGATTCCTGAATTACAGAAATCGAAACTAAAACTGTCAGAAACATTTGCAATATCATTTGAAATTTCTGTTGAATTAATTTTAGAAGCATCAATCTTTTTGACAGGGAAAGATTTTGCAAAGAATCCTTTTGTTTCCAAAATATCAGAAATAAGATTTGTATCTTTTGAAATATTCAAAGATTTTGCAAAGTTTGTATCTGCTTTATATGCAAAAATAAAAGTACGTCGTCTTCTCTGAACTTCCCCATATTCAGCTGCATTTACAACACGCCATTCAACTATATAATTTTCATTATTCAAACAAGAAAGGATGATACCGAAATCACGTCCTCTCTGTTTAGAAGGAGAAAGTAAAAGTCTGTCTACATTTTCAAGAAGGACAAAAGGAGATTTCTTTATTTTGAGGATATCCCAGATTGACCACCAGAGAACACCTTTTTTTCCTTCAATTCCTTTTTCACCGTTAAGGCTTCTTGCTACTGAATAATCCTGGCATGGAAAACCACCAACCAAAAGGTTATGATCTGGAATTGCTTTTTTATCTACTGCTGAAATATCAATATTAGTTGTGTCTTCGCCATTCAAATCTAGACTTGTACCAAAGTGTTTTACATAGCAATCATGAGCCCACTGATTTTTCTTTCCAGGTTCCCACTGATTAAACCATACTGTTTTCCAAGATTCTGAAGATGGAGTAAAGTCTTTATCTTTTATTGAATTGAGGCCGCACCTAAAACCGCCGACCCCAGCGAATAATTCGCAGACAGTTTTTTCCATACACATATTTATAAATATATCATTTTTCTTATAAATGATCAAGTTTACAGGTTATAAATTTTTATCAAAGAGTAATTATAGAAACTGTAATGATTTTCCTTTGAAATAAATTAGAAGTCTGCTAATAAACCTTCAAATAACGGAAAAGCTGGTTGTTCTGGTTCTGGCTTTGAATATAAATTCTCAAGAAAATATGAACTTCTAAATAAATCTCTTTTTAGGATTTTCAAATTTATTTCTTTTTCTTGGCATACACATCTTATTCTTTGTATTTCATTATCGTTAATTTCAAAATCATCATCATCAGTTATTGATAAACCATAATTTTCACCAAGAATACAACATTCAAGGCAGTCCAATAAATTAAACTTACATTTTTCTACTTCTGTATTAGAATTTTTCTTCTGGTTAATTAAAATAACTCTATATTCTTTTTCACCACTCCAATCATTATCCTTTGTAAAGTAATAATCTTTAATATTTTCACAAAGGTTTTTACGGATTTCATTTTCATCATCAAATTTTCTACCTTTAAAATATTTTTTGTTTCTACTCACAATTAGATTCTTTATATTTTGAGAATATTTTTTATCAATGATATCTGTATAGGTTACTATATCATCAAAAACTATATATTTTTTTTCAAGAACTTTTCTTAATTCTTTTATCAGTTTCTGTTTATCAAAAATCAAACAAACACCTTTTGAATTATCAGCATATTGTGACCACATTCTAGGATAAAAATAACCTGGTCTATTATTTTCATCCAAAGGATTAAGATTGTAATATCCAGAACAAAAAGAAATTGTTTTTACAATACGATTTTTCATACGATTGAGTTGTCGGAAAAACCAGACCTGTGCATCTTCTTCATCATCACTTATTTTTATATATTCACCCGAAATATCTTTTTTTTCTGTTTTTGAATAAAAATCAAATTTTTTATTTTCATAAGGATCATTTGTTTTATTGATATTATTAAACCATAGCTCTTGATTATTAATAATAGATTCAAAAGTTTTTGCTTTAGTGTAATGAAAAAGATATTCTTTAGACATTTTTATTACCTCATAATTTTTTTTCTTCACATTATAATATTAGAAATAAAATTAAGATAGCCAAAATTTACTACGCATTTCAATGTATATTTTTATTTCCCAACCCCTAACAATAATTAACCCATAGGAAACGCACTCTGATCTTAGAATTGGATTATGAGAATTCAAGGTAGAGACTGCACACTGACTGTTGCAAGAGACGGTGAATTAACTCCATTACCATACAGCGAGGAAACTGTAAGACTGACGTCCAAAGGCTACGTTATACCTGAATGCATCGGGCAAAGGAACAGGGAGAAAACTGTTATCACTAAAAAAGAAATTGAAGGCTGCTTTATTACGCGGCTGGATTATTCTGTGATTCAGTGCCTGTTCCTTTTGTTCTTTTTTGATGAACAGACTTTTGACCTTTATGCAGACCGAGGCTTTGAAAAGATTATTTATAAAAATGTGAATCTTTCCGGCTTTGAGCTGCGCGGTGAAAACAAAGAAGCTTTGAAGCTTCGTGTGGATGTAAAAAGTTCTGATAATTCTTTTACTGATAACTGGGCTTTGAATGTTCCGGATCTTTCCTGGTTGCCGCAGAAAACTTTCTTCTTTGACGGTCACAATGTAATTGCAGATTTAATAACATTGCCTCTGGTTTACCGCTTTGAGCTTACAGCAAAATACAGCGGAACAACTAAGCTGAGTCTTAAACTTTATTTTCCTCTCTCCACAGAGCATTACCCTCTCTCTTCTAAAATCGAAAAGCTAACTATTTGGATTGATATGAAAGAAGGAATCTGGCTGGACCTTTATGACCTTGTTCCACTCACAGATTTATGTGACATCAACTGCGCTGACACAGTGCTTTGTTATCAGATTTTTAATGTGACTGGAATTATGGTTTTGAATATCCGCAACGCAGAACAGAATCTTCAGATTGTTATTTAGCGTTAACTATTAGGTATAACAAATTAACACATAGGAAACGGCTTGTGGTCTTACACTTTCACTATGAAGTTTTATGAATTACCGCCAGAAGTTGAAAATAAAATTCGCGATACTGATTCAAGACCGTTTATAAGAGTTGTTCTTGAACTTGCTGGCGGTGATGTTTATATTCCTGATTCAGACATCCTTGAATGTATTACAACTTCATACAAAACAGAAGCCGGCGGAATTGTTAACTTCGGCGAGCTTCTTCTTAAAGGTATTTACGATATAGAAAACAATCCAGAATATAAGCCAGGGCTTGGAGTTCAGATCTGGTTTTGTTTTGGTGGACAGGAAAATACTTTTTACCGCTTTCATCTTTTTGTTGATGACAATGGTTTTCAGATTCAGGAAACAGGCTATCTTAATAAGACAACAAAAATCAGACTTATAGATTTAAGCTCGAAGCTTGATGATACAAAGCTGCAGAGGAACTGGACTGATGCACAGACTGTTGTTCACGCTGCAGTTTGTGATGAACTTAATCCAGAACATTCTCTTGTTCATATCATCGCGGCTCGCGGTGGAATTAATGCAAGTGAGATTAACTGTGGCTATCTTCCTTTTGATATTCCTTATGTAATGATTGAAGGCTCTGCCTGGAAAGAACTTTGTTCTCTCGCTAAAGCTTACAACGCTGTTGTGGAATGCGGAAAAGATTTGACGCTCAGCTTTATTGAATCTCCTTATGACAATGAAAATGAATATTCAGAAGAAAGTGATTTTAGTCTGAATGAAAATGAAATTACTCATTACCGCTTTTTTAATAATAACGATAAATACGCAAACAATGTGAGACTCAAATATACACGCTATGTTCAGACTGAAAGACAGGAACTCTGGAATTATTCTGATGCGCCGGTATGGTATGACGAAGACATGCAGCCATACTATCCGTTTACAGATGATAACAGAAACATTATCAAAGACAACGATTACCAGGCAATCTACACTGCAAAGAACGAAGAAGGAAAAACACGAAACGTTGTTTTTGCTGACAGCTTAGATTCAGAAGAAGATTTTGTTGATGCTATGGAAGTGACCGGTGAAGATAAGCCGGTTGTGATTCAATATGACACTACAACTTTTAAGGACAGAGCAATCATTCAGCTTGGCCGTGATGGAAAATTAATAGGACTTCGAAAAGCTTCTATCACTGGACGTGCAATTATTTCTGAAACTAACTACAGCGTATTTGTAAAAGATGATGACGAGATTGCTGCAAAAGGACAGATTGTAAAAAACATTACTTCTAAATATTTAAGTGATGACCTTTTTGAAGAAGAACCTTTCTGCCAGCGCAGAGCAAAAGACTTTCTGCAGGAATGCCTGAACTGTAAAGGCGGCTATTACCTTACAACTTTTATTCCTCTTATTCATGCCCGCGTTGGTGCCTTTATGGATATAAGGCTTAACGGACACTCAAGTTATAAGAAAGTGAGAATTGATGAACTCACCTTCAGATATAAAAAGGATGAAGCGTTTAGCTCTGAAATATGGGTGACTCGTGTTTAGGGAGGATGAATATAGAAGACATTAAATTATTGGTTAAGTCTATGAATGGCTTACAGGTTGAGCTTTCGGGATTCAGATCTGAAATGAAAGAGTTTAAGAAAGCTGTTGAGAAAAGGATGGATTGCCTTGATTCGCGTAGCACTGCCTGCCAGTTTAATCCGAATGTTTGTGCTACTGCGCGAAGGCTTGAGGAACATATTAAAAGTGATAACAGCAAGGCAGGTAAAACAATGGCTGTGATTGCCTGTGTTATAAGCTGCTTTAATGTGGCGGTAACTCTTATCACTTTGATAGCAAGGGGAAATTAAATATGGGAGACAAAACTGATTTACGTTTCCGGCTGATGCTGGAAGCAGAAAAAGAAATTGTTTCAGAACTTTCGGAAGCTGAAAAGTACCGCTACTTCTTAGGTCGTATGCAGTTTTTGAAATATGAAAGCGGAAAAGAAAACCTGCTTAGAAGTGATTGTTCTGGTTCTGTATGCCTGGCACTTTTGCTTGCTACTGGCTGCAGCATTCGTGTTACAGCTGATGCATTATTCAAAAAGTATTTTACAAAAAAGAATCCGGACAAGAACGATATTCAGGCAGCGTTCTTTATTACGCTTTATGACAGAAAGCTTGGAAACAGACTTTATAAGGAAAATGAAGTCTGCCATGTTGCTGGTCTTTGTGGGCGTGATGTTGTTTTGAACTGCGTGGAGCCTGTGTCTGAGCTTCGTTCACTTTCTGATATGAAGCCTTATTACCAGGCGAATGATTACCGTGTAATTGTTCGTGGCTTGGACCGTGAAGCTTTACAGAAAGCCAGTGATGACAATGTAGATTTGTTCGGTTCTGATTATGAATACGAGCAGATTCGAAATGCTATGAACGAGGTTCGGTGATGATTTCTTTTAGAGCACAAAGACTTGTTGAAAAATTACTTAGTGTGAAGTTTGTCATCTTTGTTATTGCAACGGTGCTTAAATGCTTTGGAGTTATTGGCGGAGCTGAATGGCTTACGGTAACTATGGCTGTAATTGCTGGACGTGAAGTTCAGAAGTATAAGGACTTTAAGTTCACAAAGAAGGAAACGGATGAAGAAAATTTGGGAAGTGATTAAAAAAATCTTTTGTTGGTTCGGAGCTGTGTTTGTTGCAATCTTCACGGTTCTGTTTGTAAAGGAGATGCCGAAACAAGTTCGGCATGACGATGTTCGGGAGGATGATTCTGATGAAATCAATAAAAAAGCTGCGGCTAAACGTGAAGAAGCGATTGAGCGTATTTCTAATGCTGATGCTCGTTCTATCAGTGAATCTTACGGCTCAGTCTGCGACACCATCAACGAAGGAAAAGACAGATTCAGACGAAGGGTGGTTTCGACAGGCTCAACCACCGCAGAGCGAGCTCACGATTGAGGAAGTTATGGAAATTGCTGAAGAAGAAATTGAGCGTACTGCTCAGGAAGCTGTAAAGGCTGCAATGCTTGAAGTTGGCGGCGAACTTGCCTATGAGAAAGAACGTGCGGACCAGCTGGAAGCAGCAAAGCTTGCACTTGAGGCAGAGAATAAAAAGTTAAAGGATGAAGCACAAAAAAAACAGAATCAGTTTTTTTATGGAGCTTTAATTGGTGGAGCTGGTGGCGTGGTTATTACGTCGCTTGTATTCAGTTTGCTTTTAGGAGTTTGTAAATGATAAACAGTAAAGGAAAAGTAAAAGGTCTTGTGACTGTTACTGTTAGAGATGCTAACGGTAATGTGAAGTATTTTAAGAACGGCTTCTGGCGTACCCTTTTTAGAATGAAAGAACGCCCGATGATTTTTAAGCATCATAACACAATCACTAATCAGGGTGATGGCTTGATTGCGGATCTTCTTATCAGTAATCCGACACAGAACAAAGTAGATGCTACAAATGGTTATATGCGTGTTGGTACCGGCTGGACTGGAAGTTCACCAAAGAACAACACCGGAGTAAACACTCCAACAGGCTCATTCAAAAAGCTTGATTCAACATTTCCAAAAACGCAGGCTGCTTTTGGTTCTTCCGGACAGAATGTTGTTCTTTATAGAACAAGCTTTGCCGCAGGTGATTTGAATGCTAATGGAATAAACGAAGTGGCCTTGATGAACGGAAATGCCTCTGGAGCTAAGTGTCTTGCCTATGCTCAGATTACTCCTGCAGTAAATGTGACAAGCGCAGACAGTCTGCAGATTGACTGGCAGATTACTGTGAGCGGTTCATGATATGAGTAATTCAATTGTTGGGAATAATGGAACTCCGCAAGAATTTCTTTCCTGGTACGAAGTTGAAATTGATGATGATGAATACGAGGACATGGAAGGAGAACTTGTTGATGAAAATGATATTTTTGGATACAGGGCGATTGTTCCAAAAAACTCTAATTCGACAACAGTAACCATATATTACTATTACCAAGCTCCGACTTCTGAATGGTATTGGGATTATGTGTATGGAGATCCATATAAACCAATTATTCCTGTTGTGTTTGCTGCAGATGCTAACTGGAATCTTACACAATGTCTGAATGCTTCGTTTAATCAGTATTCACTTACAGGTCTTAGTAACGGCTGGAAATCTTACAACGTGACTTTGACCAGAAAACTTGTTGAAGGCGAAAAAATAGTCTTTGGAGTTTATTCTGATTTACTTGGTTATGTTGCAACTAGTGAAGCTGATGGCGATACAACAATGAGCTTCTTTTACTGGACACGTGCAAAAAGACGTGATTTTGCTAATGCGATTTCGTATGTGAGTTCACCTGAATTTATTTCCCAGCAGAGGAATATTTTTAATGACTGGGAAATGTGCATTTACATGCAGTACGAAAATGAACCGGATAGCATTGCTTATACGCGTTCTGTTCTTGGAAATGTTGGAGCAGTAACCAGTAACAGTAGAAAACTTACATGGAAAAGAACTATGCAACCAGCTGGAAATCTAACCTCAGTTTTAAGTCATAAATCAGTATTAAAAAGAAATGCTGATTCATCAGGAAATTTAGCAAGTGCAAGCCAGAGACATAATCTTTTGAAGCGTGGTAATTCATCTGAGTTCTCTGCTACGACAGAAAACTCACACAAACTTTTCTTCTTCAGATTTCTTCAAGGTTCAAGTGATTTGAGTTCTAGAGTTTTACGAAGCTGCAGAATGAAGATTGAAGAGTTTGAAAGTTTTTCTTTATCAGAAAGTATGCAACAACTTCTTTTAATTATTCGTTCCTGTTTTTCATCAGCTGAATCTTCTGAATTAATAAGACTGAAAGCGGACTACAAGAGGATTTCTGAATCAACTATTGATGATGAAGAATCAATTATTCGTTGGGGTGAAAGTTTCAGAAGCTTTAATGATGAAGTTGATATTGAAGCACGACCTTTTGCTTCTCGTTTATTCTTCCGTGCTGTGCAAACTGTTATGGGGTTGTGGGATTGGCTTCGTGGCAAAATCCGTGAAGCAAATAATGTGTTGACTTTATTCTGTCCTATTGCGACAGAGATTGAACTGGAGTGCAGGATATGAAAAGACTTTATAAAAATAAATCTAAGCTTCGTTTGATGATTGATACTAAATGTGATTTATTAGGATTTCAAACAGTTTCGATAATGGCAAAAAAGCCGGATGAAACAGAAGTTAGTTTTCCTGCAGTTGTAAAAGATGTAGAAAGTGGAATTATCTTTTATGACATTCAGGATGAAAATGATATAGACATTTCTGGCTGGTGGACCTTCTGGCCGGAAGTTGTATTTGACGATGACCGTACTGCCTGCGGACGTGCGGTTAAGGTTTTTGTTTATGAAAGCGGCAGATGATTATGTGCCGGTTGAAATCTGGCACGAGGCAAGAGATTTTATTAAGGATATTTCTGATGATGTTGAAATATATGAAAAGTTTCGCGCATTGGAAAACAACCTCAGTGAAGAAGCCTTGAAGTTTTCGGCCTGGTGGAGCTTTAAGAGATATGTGGATTATCCACATTCATTAATTCTGCTTTATGAAAATATTGAAAGAATACAAACAGAGATTGGTGCTTATGATATTTTTGATGGCTTTAGAAAGCTTGAGTATAAGCTTGTTCTGCTTTATAGACTTTTGAAAAATAACGGAATGATAAATGAGTGATAAGGTAAATACAAAAGGATTGAATGAAAAAGAAAGAGTCGCTATTGAAGAGCTGAGCCGGGACTTGCGTGCTAATAAGTTTGTAAACGGTCAGATGCAGTTTACTGATATTACTAATCGTGATTACTTTCTTAAAGCTTACGGAGACTGCATCCGCTATTGTATTACCTGGAACAAGTTTCTTTATTGGAACGGAACAAACTGGGAAGTTGATAATCGCGGCCGCGTTGAAGAAAAAGTCGTAAGCTTTATTCACCAGATGTACAGAGGATTAAGAGTTATAAATGACAGGAATCTTGAAGCTGCATTTGAAAAGCATTTGATTAAGAGTGAAAGTTTTAGACGCATTCAGGCAATTGTTGGACTTTTGAAAATGTGCAGTGATATAAAAACAGAAGACTTTGAACTTGATTCGGATATTTATCTTTTTAATATTGAAGGGCTTACTTTGAACCTGAAAAACGGCAAGGCTAAAGAACCGAGCTGCAAAGACCTTATCACAAAAAAGAGCCGGTTTGTTTATGATAAAAATGCTGACTGCCCGATTTGGAATCTTTTTTTGCAGCAGATTTTTAATAAAGATGCTATGCTTATTCGGTTTATACAGAAGGCAATGGGATATGCGCTTAGCGGCGATGTAAGCGAACAATGTTTGTTTATTCTTTGGGGAACAGGTGCCAATGGTAAATCAACTTTTTTGAATGTGCTTCAATATCTTTTTGGGGACTATGCCTGTAGCACGATGATTGAAACCTTTATGAAAAAGAACAGCGAACAGAGCAATGACCTTGCACGATTAAAAGGCGCAAGACTTGTTACTACCAGCGAGGTTGAACAAGGAAAGCCATTAAGTGAAAGCCTGATAAAACAAATCACTGGCGAAGATGAGCTTACAGCAAGATTTCTTTATGGCGAGTATTTTTCTTTTAAGCCGACTTTTAAGATTTTTATGGCAACTAATCATAAGCCGAAAATCTGCGGAGCTGATAACGGTATCTGGCGACGCATTAAAATGATTCCTTTTAATGTGACTATCCCACCTGAGCAGAGAGATAAAAAGCTTACTGAAAAATTGATTGGAGAAAACTCCGGAATCTTAAACTGGCTTATTCAAGGGTATGCAATGTGGCGGAAGGAAGGACTTGATGAACCTGATGCAATTCGAGAGGCAAATAATGAATACAGAATGGATATGGATATAGTTGGAACTTTTGTAAATGATTGTTTTGAAATTGATGCAACCTTAAAATGGCGTCTTCAAAATCCTGAGCTTTATAAAACTTATATGAAATGGTGCAATATTAATAACGAAAAAATTATGAGTCAGAAATGGCTTACTATGAGAATGAGCGAGAAAGGCTTTAAGAAAATAGCTGGAAACGAAGGACGTGTGTGGCTGGGGTTGATTAGGAAAGCAGAATGGGAATAATCTTTCATGGTGCTTCATTTCCTGCGACACCATACAATTTATAATAATTAATAGTTTCGTAAATAGAAAAATGAAATATAACAAAATCATCAAAATTTCGTTTTTTGTGATATAATTACTAAAGGAGAATTAAAATGTCTGAAACTATTAATAAACAACCACATCTTACTTGGATTCCAATTTATGAGGAATTTGCAGATAAACTTTTATCCTATAAATCTTCTAGAGATAAACTTTTTGAAAAACTTGATTTAGTTTTTCAAAAAGCAAATATGAATTTTCCGAAACTTGAAGCTGATAATTCACATATAGACATTGATCCTTTTACTGTTTTTGGATTCTTTAATAAACAAATAACTTGGGAAAATAAAATAACTATTATCACAGCTATTAAGGAAGTTTTTGAATTAAAATCTCCTATTCCAGCAGATTTTGATTCTATTCCTCAAATTAGTAATCTAAAAGCTGCTTTTTTCTACCAAATACCATCAAGAAGTGAAAAAGACATTGATAATCTTTGGAAAATCTTTGAGAAAGCCCTTTCTTTTAATCCTAATAATACTGATGAAATTGCAGCTTTATATACAAAATGCCAAGAACAAAAAGGTATTAACTGGAATTTATCAATGGGATTATTTTGGATTCGACCAAATACATTTATTCCGCTTGATGCAAATACACGAAACTGTTTAAGTAAAAAATTCCAGATAATAATAAATAAACCAATTGATGGTGTAGAATACTTTAATTTAATTGAAAGGTTAAAAGATGAAAGCTTCCCTGAAATATCATTTGATGCTTGGACAGATAAAAGTGAGCCTGATGTTGAATCAAGTAAAAATAATAAAATAAAATATTGGTTGTATGCTCCTGGAGAAAAGGCTTGTAAATGGGATGATTTTTATAAAAAAGGAATCATGGCTCTTGGATGGGAAGATATTACTGATTTAAGAAACTTTAATACTAGGGAAGAAATTAGAAATTCCTTGAAACAAGCATATGGAAAAAAATCAGAAACCAATTCATCACTTGCATTATGGCAATTCTTAAATGACATGAAACCTGGTGATGTAATCTTTGTAAAAAAGGGAATGCATAAAGTAATTGGACGAGGTGTTGTAGAATCAGAATATGAATATGATGCTTCTATCGAAGGCTATCCACATATAAGAAAAGTCAAATGGACCCATAGTGGTGAATGGGAACATCCCGGACAAGCCGTTATGAAAACTCTTACAGATATAACTTATTACAGAGAATATGTGGAAAAACTAAATGCTCTTTTTGATATCGAAGACGAAACTGAATTAGAAACCACAAGTTTTGATGTATATGATGAACAAAAATTCCTTTCTGAAGTTTTTATTACTTCAGAAAAATATCAAACCATTGTTGGTCTTCTTGAAAGAAAGAAAAATATTATTTTACAAGGTGCTCCGGGTGTTGGAAAATCATTTGCTGCAAAAAGACTTGCTTATTCAATAATTGGTGAAAAGAATTCTGAACAGGTTAAAGTTATACAATTTCATCAGAGTTATAGTTATGAGGATTTTATTGTTGGTTTCAGACCTTCTGCAGAAGAAAATAAACAATTCGAAAAACGTTATGGAGTTTTCTATGAATTCTGTAAAAAAGCTGCAGATGATAGCGAGAATAAATATTTCTTTATTATTGATGAAATAAATCGCGGTAATATGAGTAAAATCTTCGGAGAACTATTACTTTTAATTGAAAGTGATAAACGTGGTAAATCTAATCAAATACAGCTTTTGTATTCAAAAGAAGATTTTTATATTCCTGAAAATGTTTACATAATTGGAATGATGAATACTGCCGATAGAAGTCTTGCAATGTTAGATTATGCTTTACGACGCAGATTTGCATTTATTGAATTTGAACCTGCTTTTGAATCTGATGGATTCAGAAATAAACAGAATGAAATATCTAACTTGAAATATGACAGTCTTATTCAACAAATTATTGAGCTCAATAAATATATATATGAAGATGTCTCTCTTGGAAAAGGATTCAGAATTGGACACAGTTATTTTATTCCTGCGAATCCAGATGAAGTTGATGATTCCTGGTTATCTGATGTTGTACATTATGAAATAATTCCATTACTTGAAGAATATTGGTTTGATGAAACTGATAAATTGGAAGTATGGAAAAGAAAACTTGAGGATTCAATTAAGTGAGCAACGAAATTTTAATTAAAAACATATACTATATGCTCTCTTACGCCTTTCAAGTATTAAATCAGAATGGTTATAAAAATATTGAAACTGAAAGATTTAATAATACAGCTGATATGTTCGCAGCTATAATTCAGAAAGGCATAGAAAATCAACTTAAACGATATTTAAACCGTGAGTATGTTATTGAAACCGATTCTCTTTCAACTTTACGCGGAAAAATTGAAATAAATGAATCAATAAATCAAATGAGTTTCTTAAAAAAGAAGTTGATTTGTTCTTATGATGAATTTTCAATTGATTCTTATATGAACAGGATTTTAAAATCTACGCTTCTGCTTTTATTGAAAGCTGATATATCTAAATCAAGAAAGCAAGGCTTAAAATCTTTACTTGTGTATTTTTCATCCGTTCATGAAATTGATGTTCATCATATAAATTGGAAATTGCAATACAACCAAAATAATCAGACATATCAAATGCTTATGGGAATTTGCAAACTTATAATTCAAGGACTTTTACAAACTCAATCAAATGGAAAATCAAAACTTATGGATTTTCTTGATGAGCAACGTATGTGCCGATTATATGAAAAATTTGTTCTTGAATACTATAAGAAGCATTATCCAGAACTACATGCAAATGCAGCAATGGTTGACTGGGATGCAGAAGGTGAAACTCAATATCTACCTTCAATGCAAACAGATATAACTCTTTGCGATGAAAAACAGAAGAAAATATTAATTATAGATACCAAATACTATAATAGTTCTATGCAATTACAATTTGAGCGAGCATCTTATCATAGTGGAAATATGTATCAAATTCTTTCCTATGTAAAAAATAAAGAATCAAAAACAAAATGCAAAGTTTCAGGAATCCTACTTTATGCTAAAACGAATGAGGATATAACACCAAATCAACACCTTTCAATTTTAGGTAATCATTTTGAAGTTAGAACTTTAGATTTGAATGTTGATTTTTCTACTTTAAAAAGTCAACTAGATTTAATAATTCATAATAATTTTATAGCGGCTTAATTTAAAAAGCTTTCCCCGATAGCAAAGAGCGTGACTTTGCAAAATCGGAGAGAGTTTGGAAGCTTTTTTACTTGCTAAATTATTTTAATTCTATGATTTCAAAATTTCTTAAAGAATCATTTTGCTGTTTAATTATTTTGTACAAATTCAAAAACCTCATTTATATACTCCATTTACAACTTCTCTCATATGTAGAGAATTTAAAACCATTTATTTTTGAATTGTGATGGAATTTGTATTGTTTTACAATTTGCAAAATAATCAAGAAATTTAAAATTTTCTTCATTAGGAAGACAAATTGTAGTTAACTCACCAGTTATTTTGTTTAACTTAAAGCTGGCAGGCAAACCAACAGGCAGAATTTTAAATTTGAAATAAATTACATAAAAATTATTATCTTCTTTTATTTTATCAATTGAAATATTTTGAAAACTTCCATATTCATTCATGAGATGTTCTATTGCTTGCTCTAGTGTATATTGTTTCATTATTTAATCCACCTGATGCTTTTTCTTGACATTATCTACAAAAGAGAGCGTATCAATACCCACTCCTACCATAACAATTACTAGCAGATAAGATGTTATTTGTGCACATGAAAATGGAAGATGTAATAAGAAAGAATCCATAAAACTCATATTATCTTTTACCATATCACCAAATGTACCACCAATTACTGACGCAAGAAAAACAATATACAATAATTTTATAGAAGCACGCAGTAAACTAAAAATACCAGGTAATATTTCATTTTTTGCTTTTGATTTTTTGAATAGACTGACAATTGGAAAAACTGATAAAGCCACAAAAATTATATAACCAGAATATGGGAATAGTAAAAAGCTTTTTGAAAAATCCGATAGAATTGGATTATTTACATATTTTAGTGATATAAGAAACTTTGAAGTTGCAATGTAAAGGGAAATTGTATATAGAGTAAAACATGCTAAAAGAGGCTTTAGAAAAGCTGGGATTATTTTCTCTTTTGTGAATACAGTAAAAATACAAATTTCAAGAATTATAAATGCAAAAGCAACATCTAAATAATATAAGATTTTTACTGCTAATGGTAGTAATGGAATAAATAGCAAACTGATCAATAGAGCGACAGTGATACCAATAAGTTTATTTTTCATACGTTTTACTCCTTTCTAATTTATTAATTATTTTTTCTGCTTCATCATAGGAAGAAACATCTCTGATAATTTTATCTTTATCTATGAGAATACAGTTTTGTCTTGGATAGAAAATACCGCTATTATGCTTTCCCATAACAGGATAGCAGCCATTATTCAAGTCACTTACACCTAGATCTGTTTCCCGTATTCTTTCATTAATTTCTTCTAACAATACGGAATCTGGCTTTAAATCATATTCAATATGGTGGCGATATTTTTCAATTATCTTGTTTATAAGTTTTTTATTGCGTATTGTAGAAATCCAATTTTCCGGAATATTACCATAATAAAGGCCTGCAATACTGCCAGCTACACAGGCAACTGTATCTGTATCATAGCCAAGGTTTACAGCCTTTAAAACACAATCTGCATAATTCTTACTGTTTAAGAAACACCATAAAGCAGCTTCTAATGTATCAACTACATAACCAGAACTTTTGATTTCTTTCTCAGGTAAATCTGCAAAACTTCTATGTGTTATTCTGTCATAAGCTGTTAGTGCTTTATTGTAATCTGGATGATGACCTGTATAGCTACCGATATTAGGAAGGGCACAGCGGAGAATATGTTCTTTATCTCTGCCTTTTAATATTTCGATCATAACTGAACAGTAAATATCACAGCCAATCAATGAGATTTTATGAGCATGTGTAAGACCTGAAATATTATGGATTAATTCAAAAGCCTCTTCATTTGCCATTGCATAATCGCCGTAAAGCTGGAAGATATAAAATGGTAATGGTGCAATTCTCATAAGTGAACCATTGCCGTTATCTTTTTCACCGCGGCAACCACAATCAATGGCCGGGATTCCATCTTTGAAATTGCAGATAGCTTTTGAACAGGTGCGGCCACAATCAAATGTTTTATGGTCTGGCGTATATTTATGATGAAAGAGCCATGAAGCAAAACGTTTCATTATATCGTCATAATCAACACCTTTAAGAGTTCCAATACTGTCTGCCAGGCAAAGCATCATGCTTGAATCATCTGACCAGCTGCCTTTTGGAAGGCCATATGTT
Source organism: Treponema sp. (assembly GCA_017617145.1). Next base: position 29,125 of record JAFZWX010000123.1, read on the forward strand.
CCATAACCAAACATATCTTTTACAGGCTTATGGTTAAGATAATCTCTGTCTTTAAATTCAACAGGTACACCTAAAGCATCACCGACGATTGCACCATAAAGAGCGTTATAGATTTTCTGTTTCATATGGTCCTCCATATTTATTATAGGATTTAAGAAGTTTTAAACTTCTATTTCAACTACAATTACTTTGTTATTGAAATAACAGAGCTTTGAAGAATAACTGAGTTTTTTAGGTTTTGCTTCGCGTATAATCCTTGCAGCAAGAGCTCGTATGTGGCCAACTTTTTCAAGACCTAAATGACCAAGTATTTTTGCTTCAGGATCTTCGATACAACAAAGAATTGAATTCTTATCGTGTGGGTTATATGGTTCTGCTTGCACTGATACTTCAAGACCGTCATAAAACTTAAACTTTCCTTCGCGGATTTCTTCTGTAGATGCAAAAATATCTTTGACATCTGCATTATCATAAAGTTTATAAAGGAAATATGGAGAAAGTCTTTGTTGCCATTTATAGAAATTTGTTCCTACAAGTTCAAGAGTAACTTTTACATTATTCTTCTTAAAGTAACGGATAAAAGCTTGATCAAGGTCTTCACGTGATGGATCATAATCAAGTTTTTCTTTTGCACTTTCAAAAATAAGAGGAATATCATCTGCATCAACATTAGCCATTCTTCCATAGCAGAGAGAAAATAGAATTTCAACACATAATGGTTCAAGAATAAACTGTGTAAGCTGA
>JAFZWX010000124.1 GCA_017617145.1 Treponema sp.
AAAATCTGTGCGTTCATAAGCATTACCTCCTTATCTTCAACTCAATTATAAATCAAGGGGTGTCTCAAGAAATGGAGCACCCTTAAAAATATTTAATTTTCTAATCCCATATACATTCTTCCGGCAAACCATTATCAATTAGGATTTTACGAATCTCATCGTAAATATCTCTGAATTTATTAATTGCCTTAGCCCAACGAATATACTTACGCCAATCTGTCATTTTTTCTTCTCTTACTTCTTTTATAAATTTCTTTAATTCTTCTGGTGATAGTTTTTTATGAGATAAAAATGAAATACCATGAAAATGACGATTTCTAAACCAGACATTATCACAAGAACCATCATAAGCCCAGAAACCAAGATATCTAGGAATAAATCGAATTTTCCATTTATTTAAATCAATTAAATCTGATATTTTATTTGTAACTGAAATGTTTTCACAAATAACTTTTTCATTAACTTTTTGTTCCAACATATTTTTCTGATAAAATATTATTTTTCCATCTTCGTAAACTGCTACACATTCATCTGTAATAACAGTTCTTGGGTCTTCATCATAGGGGAGAAAAAATCCACAATCTTGTACTTTATAAAAAAATACCAGGTATGCCATAATTGAACCTCCTTTAGAAAGGTTTTTAGCGTTCATAATATCAGTTATTTGTTCCAGCCAATTTGCTGTAATTTGCATCTCTGATAAATAACATATGAGTAGAAAATTTGAGCCATGTATTTACGTTTATTCCATATTTAGTACAAGAGAATAACTTTGAAATATAAGCTGGAGTTTTATTTACAGCTACGGTTTTTGTTTTTGTTTCTACAGACTCATTTGCTTGTGTAAACTGTTGTAATAAGTCTTTTGACATAAAAGCAGCGAAGCTTGATGTAAAATCATTTGAGTGTGAATTTGCAGTATAAAATACTTTTGATAAATTTGTTTCTGTATATTTCCATAATGGATTGAAATCAATGTTTTGTTTGTTATGCTTTATAAGTTTATTAAAAATTCTTGCCTGATTTATTGCATAAGTGAGGGCTGAGTCACGTAAACCATCGAATTTTATATGACAATATTTTAAGGAAGTATCAAAAGAAATCTGCTGCTTTGAGATTAAAGCAGAACCAAGCATTCCCTGTAAGTCTACAAAAGTCTTTAAGAACTCACGATATTCATCATGATTTTTTGCTTTAATGAATATCTCGTCCCATAGCTGAGTATAAACAGAATTACTCCAGCAGAGTGTAGTTACATCATCCTGATTGCTTCCTGCCCAGGTGTACAATTTATAAAAAGCAGTTGAAAATGTATCTGCATGATCAAGTCTGTCTTTATAATACTCATAATTATCAACTGTATCTTTTGAAATGATTCCATAAACAGGTTTTACAAAGGTTGAAAACTGGCTAATATAATTAAGATTTTCGTCAAGCATAACTGCTCCAATTTGAATTACTTCATTTGGATTACCACCTTTCATAATGTTTTTCTGTTTGCCTGTAAGCTTACAGGTTTTCAAATCAAGACATATAAAACGCTTATTGCGGATATGTATGTTTTTCTTCTTCTGGTTTTCTGTTATTAAATGGAACTGAGAAAGTTTTTCTTCTTCTATTCTTTTTTCTTCAATTCTTTTGAGTTTGAGTTCTTCTTTTTTCTGTTCTCGCTCAATCCAGAACTGATGATTTGTATTTTTAATTAAGGCGTTACAATTTTTCTGGAGGCACTGTTTAGTTTTCAACTGCTTACGTGTTATATAGCCTTTGTGGAATGTGCAATAACCAATACATTTAGAACATGTTGATTCTGTATTATAAAGAGTCTGGCAAATTGCCTGTGGGTCTGTTGGAAATTCAAATGTAGTCATATAGTTCCTCCTTAATATCAACTTAATTATAAATCAAGGGGTGTATCAAGAAATGGTGCACCCTCAAAAAAAATGTGATATAATTTTTGAAGGAGTTTTTTTTATGGCAAAGGCTAAAAAGGTAGAAAAACAATACAACTCACCGCATATTCTTAGTTATATTATTGAAATTGACCGTGCAATTAGAAATGGTGAATATCCGAATTGCAATAAGCTGAATAAAGAAAATGGTTGGGGATTAAGCCGCAGTACTTTAGGACGTTATATTAATGTTTTGCGTGATGACTTTGGCGCACCTGTAGAATATGATTTTCAGAAGAACGGTTACTATTACACAGACAATACTTTCTTTATTCAGCAGGTAATGTTGAAGGAAGGAGAACTTTTAACTCTTTCAACAATTCTGCCTTTATTGGAACAATATAAAAATACTCCTATGGAAAAGGCTTTCAGAGATTTAATGGTGAAGCTTGTTCAGATGCTGCCTGATACAATTACTGTTGATTCTGCATTAATTAATAATGAAGTTCATTTTATTGCTGACCCGATAACAAGACTCGAATCCGGAGTTTTTGAAAATGTTTTGAAAGCTACAAAAATGAGAAGCACTTTGGAGCTGGAATATAAGACTGCACAGAATACTGATTATGAATTAAGAAAATTTGATCCTTATCATATTATCTGTCAGAAAGGCAGCTGGTATGTTTTGGGATATTCTCATTCTTCTGAAGCAATTCGTTTGTGGGCTATGCCAAGAATCCGGAACTGTAAAATTACAAAAGAAAAGTTTTCGATTCCAAAAGATTTTAAGCTTGAAGAACATGTTGATATTCAGATGGGAGCATGGGGAGCTGGTAAACAGAAGTACAAAGTTGAAATTGAATTTGTAAAAGGTATGAAGACTTTTGTAATGGAAAGAACCTGGCATAAAGGGCAAATAATAAAAGAGAATCCTGATGGCAGTGTTTATCTTTCTTTTGAAACTATCCAGCTGAGCCAGGTTGCTTCATGGATTATGTCATTTACTGGTGGAGCAAAGGCATTGAATCCGCCGGAATTAAAAGAGATGGTTAGGAATGCTGCAAAGGAAATACTGGAGAATTGCTAACTATTTTTTTCATTATAAAGTTTTTCAACTTCTTCAAAAAGATTCAGAAATTTTGTTGTTTCTGGAAAATCTTTATTTTTAAAAGGATTCCACACATCAACACTTAGAACAGAATCA
>JAFZWX010000021.1 GCA_017617145.1 Treponema sp.
AAAAAGCCATCCGCCAAGTGCGCCAACAAAAAGAATGAGACCTAAAAGCAGAACAAGCTGGGTTGCCTGAATTTTTGTAAAATGAAATATTGCCGGTAATAAATTCGCTAATGGGTCGTCCATAATTTCACCTGATATAAATAATTATAATTTGTCTATTGTAGCAGATTTTCGACAGTTTGTGCAAACGTTGTACCGTCTGTTGTACCATCTGCTGTTTGTTCATTTCCGTATAGATATTCATACATGATTGTTGCACTAACAAGTTTGCGTCCGTATTCGCGGGTTTCGGAAACAGGGATTGTTTCCAGAAACAAATCCATATCAAGATTCCCGGTTTTTCCAAAGTCCATCATGGAACTGTTGAGCCAGGTTGTTACTTTCCTGAAGCCGGCATTATATGAAAAGAACGCGCGTAATAAAGAACCATCACTCCTGCGAATAAGTTCAGATAAATAATAAGTTCCAAACATTATATTTGTTTCAGAGTCAACAAGTGAATATTCTTTAATTTTGAGTTTTTGTGCAATTTCTTCTGCAGTAGGGCTCATAAGCTGGGTTAATCCAATTGCGCCTGCTGAACTTACAATTTCTTTATCAAAAAAACTTTCACTTCTGATTAATGCATAAATAACTGATGTATTGATATTGTATTTATTTGCATATTCTTCTACAAGCTTTGAGAAATTCTGCGGATAAACTTCTTTAAGCTGATCTTTTGTAAGAGGTTGTGTAGCCATGTTCCCGGATCGAGCTGCTATTCTAAGTGCTTGAACGTAATAAGAATCGTCTTCGGAGGCACATTTGTTTAAGAAGTTTGCAAGATAAAATCCGGTATCAGCAGTTGCTCCGTTTTTATAAAGTTCCATCCATTTGCCGTAGATTTTTTCGGAATAGCCAAAGGTTGCGAAGCCACATAAGAGGTTGTCGGCAGGGGAAGGGGCAGACTCTTCATTTGGTGTTTCTTCGACAGGCTCAGGAACTGTAATCGCATCAGGCGATAATCCTAATCTGTACATTGACAGCAGTTTGTAATAGGTCGAGGTTCCGCTATCTAAAGCTTTTGTGTAAGCCGCTTTTGTAGCAACGGCCCTTTCATCCTCTGGTAACTCAATATAACCGCATTCAATAAATCTTCCATAAAGATAATAGAGTTGAGACATTGTTTCTTTGCTTGCATAACCATCAAGTTTTTCAATTAAGTCTTTGAATGCTGTCCATTTTCCGTTTACAATTAAAGAGGGAATGAGAGAGTCAAAAATATCATCAAAGTATTCACTGTCGCTCCAGGTTTGTGCATATTCTTCTATTGAATTAATTGTTTTGTCGAGTGAAATTTTTAGTTTTGTTTTTATAAGGTACCACAAGGCATTGTCTTTTTTTGATGGGTCGTCTGTAGAAGCAATTGCATTTTCATAACAGGTACAAACTTGTGTATTATATAAATTTCCTCCATCGTAAAGTCGTGCAGCATAAAACCAGAAATAAAATGCAGCTTCAGTACCTTTGTATTGTTCTGCCATTTGCCTAAGAAAAACTGCATCTTTAATTATTTGTTCTGAACCATATAGATATGCTTTTCCTATGTCAGAAGCGAGCATTGAAACTGGTTCCAGCACTTTATCGTCAAAAAAGGAAAAAAGTTGTTCTGCATTTTCATAACCTAAAAGATAATTTCTTTTGTATAATATTATACGAAATTGAACTGCAATTGCTTTAGGTGTGGTTTGATCAACCTTAAGGGTATAAATATCTCTAAAATATTGATATTGCTCCTGACTGATTGCATGGCTGGTAAACCAAAGGTATGCTTCTTCTTCGTATTTTTCTTGTTGATTAAGTTGAAGCAGTGTATCAAGCCTTGTTTTTACAAGAGAATCATCTGCGGTTGAAAAATCAATTTTATTTGTGATTTCTATAAGCTTACGTAATTCATTAGAAACAAAATATTGTTGTACCAGAATTAATAATGAGTCCTGGTCGGGAAAGTTTTCGTATAAAAATTCGGCGGCCGTATTATTTTCCTGAAGATTTCCAAGTTTTGTAAGTTGAATTGCACTTTCTTTTGCACAGTAATAGGTTCCTTTTTTTATGCAATTATTAAATTTTTGTTTTGCTTCTTTTACATTGCCTTCAGAAAGCTTTTGCATTCCAATAAAATAATCAGCATCATAACCATATTGTTCGTTTGAAGGACAAGAAATCAATAGTACTGTGAATACAAAAAGAGAAAGTACATAAATATAAATGAGAAAATTTTTTTTGCCCACGTTATAAAAATCCTATTCTGCAGGAATTGTAATTATTGTTCCCGAGATAATATGATCAGGATTTTTTATCCCATTGTAATTTGCAATTTTTTTGTAGCGCCATGGGTTTTTATAATAGGTATCAGCAATATCCCAAAGGGTATCACCCCATTTAATTTTATAAGTAACATTCTTGTTCTTTGTTTCTGCAGCAGGTGGTGGAAGAGGTTTTACTTCTTCTGCTTTTTCAATTACTACAACCTCATCTTCTTTTGCCTGTGGAACCGGATCTGGTTTCTTTTCTTCAACAGGAGCAGGTGCTTCAACTGGAGTTTCTACCTGTTTTTCTACTGTAGTCTGAGATTTTTTATCTGCATGCTTTTGTCTCAGATTAAATTTTCCGGGAACTACAAGAAGCACAAGTACAGTCGCAACAATACAGATTATTGCACAGATAATACAGATAATTACAGGTGTTCGTGTTTTCTTTTTTATATCATCTTCTTCGTGAACAGCTGAATCTCCCATTTCTGTTTCTTTATCATAAAGGCCTGTAAAGTTTAAGTTCTCGGAAGAATCTGCAGCTGGTTCTGAATCAAGATTATTGAAGAAAGTATCGGCATCTTCTTCGGAAGAATCTGTGAGTGCTTGTGGTGTTCCAAAGGATTCATCTTCAAGGAAGGTTTCGTCTCCTGGGATTGTTGTGTCATCAGGAAGATCAAAATTGTCAGAAATATCATTTGTATCTTCTGGAATATCAAAATCTTCTTCTGTTGGTTCTGTGGCTTCTGTTGAATCTTCTGGAATGTCAAAATCTTCTACTGTTGTTTCTGTGGCTTCTGTTGAATCTTCTGGAATATCAAAATCTTCTTCAACAGGTTCTGTGGTTTCAGTTATGTCGTCTGGAGTATCAAAAGTTTCTGTTGCGTCTGTTGTATCTTCAGGAACATCAAAGGTGTCCGTTGGTTCTTCTGCAGCCTCTGTTGTATCGTCCGACATGTCAAAATCCATATCGGGCAAGGTATCGTCAGAGGTATCTTCAATAAAGTTATTTGAATCGGCAATGTCCAAAGGTGATTCAGAAGTAATATCTTCTGTAGTCTTTTCTTGAGGAATATCAACATAAGGCGCATCTTTATAAGAAAAGTCATCAAGACCTGCTTCTTCTGTTACTTCCGCAATATCGTCATCGGTAACTATGTCTTCATTTTCTTTATTTTTGTTTGCAGCAATCATTCCTGCCGCCGCAAGAAGTCCTGCACCTGCTACGACTCCTGCAGCAACAGCAGCGCCATTTCCAGATTTTTCTTTGACAGGTTCATCGCCCGAAATTGAATAATCATCAGCAACAAGACGTTCTTCTGCAGTACGTGAAACAAGTGTAATTTGTGAATTGCTTGTAGCACCTGTTTCTGGATCTGCAATTGAAGCAGAAAGCTCGCCGTTTTCATCAAGGCCTACATCAAAAGAAATGCTAGGTTCTCCGTTTTGATGTGCATTGAGGTTTTCTATTTTGAGAGTGTCAATATATTCTGCATCTTCCATTGAGCAGAGCTTTGAACGATACAAATCTACCATTACACAGGTTTGATTATCATGTGCTGTAGTGAGTTCAAGTGTTTTTTTCTGAGCGGAGCCTTCTTCCATAATAGGATAGAATGAACCATCCGCAAGTTTAATACCAACAGTTCTCATAGATAAACCTCAGTTTTTTAAATTAAAATCTTACTGATAAACGAATTCAGACATAGATATAAGTTCGTTTACAGTTGTGCCGAATTTTTGTGCAATGTTGTATTCCGAGAGTTTTGAAACATTTCCACCGGCATCATATTTAATAATAAGACGATTTGATACTTGCTTTGAATTATCATAAGTTGTGATTTCTGACAAAGCACCATTTGAAGCATAGCGGAAAACCTTTTTTTCTGTCTGCTCTGTGTATGTGTCGTAAGAAGTTATGCTTTCAATTTTGCCGTCATCAGTGTATGTGTAAGTTTCCTGAATATCGAGATCTCCATCTGCAGAGTATTCAAAAATATCCTGAACTTTTCCAATGGAATTATATTTATAAATAATTTTCCAGATGAGGGCACCATCGCTGTCATAGCCTGTTTCATCTGTAAGTTTTCCATCTGTGTACTGATAAATTGTTTTTGCACGAAGAAGACCATTTTTGTCGTATTCAGAAGTATCGGCTTTTTGTCCGTTAGAGTAAGTGATTATGTTTCGCCATAAAAGCTTTGAATCTGCATCATAAGAATTTTGTTCTGTGATATTTCCATAAACATCATATTTGTTTGAAGTTTTTGTAAGAACAGCATCACGTGCAGAAAGCTCTGTTACTTCTACGGCTCTTCCGGCATTGTCCAGCGTTGTTACTGTTTTAAGAATCGGAGTTCTTGTAAGATTTCCGAATTTTGAACCAATATCATAATCTGTTTGTGTATAGTTTTTTACATTTCCGTTAATCTGAACATAATTAAAAATATCCAGACCAAAAAGAGAAAGGCCCATTGCAGCCATTGCAACAAAAGCAATAATTTTTTTCATATTTCCTCCGTATATATATGAAAGATTTATTGTCAAACATTATAAGATATTCTATTATAACACATAATAAAAAAAAATGGGAGTAATTTTTGAACAACAATCAGTGGAAAGTTTTTGAGGATTTTCGCAACAGTTTTAGAAAGCAGGTTGCTCAATGGGCTGATGAAGTTCCAGATTTATGTGATTTACAAAAAAAAGCCGCAATGCAAGCTGGTACCCCCGAATATTCCTTTGAAAATCCGGTAGTTTATAATACAGATCTTGATAAAATAACAAAAGCTGATGACATAAAACTGATTGTAATTGGCGATAACCCTGGAAAGGATGAACAACTTACAAAAAATCAGCGTTATCTTTGCGGGCAGGCTGGAAAACTTGCCGATGGATTTTTTAAAAATCACCCCGAGCTTGAGATAGACTTTCGTCGTAATGTAATTATATTAAACAAAACTCCAGTTCACAGTGCAAAAACTACACAGCTAAAGACAATTATAAAAGAGGGCGGGGCACAGGTAGAAGAACTGATTTTAACTTCGCAAAAATGGATGGCAGAACAGACCGCATTGCTGCACCAAGGACTGGGAGATGTAGAATTGTGGCTGGTAGGTTATTCAGAATTAAAAGAAGGTCACTTTTTCTGCCCATACCGCGACACCCTTAAAAAGGCATATGCCAATGCGTCCGAAGCCTGGAGCCGAGTCTTTGTATACCAGCACTTTTCAATGAATCGCTTTTCAATAGACCTGAAAGAGTTCACCAAAGAGAACCCATCTCTTCCCCTGAAGGATCACCTTAGAACTTTAGGAACCAGTCACAAAAACGAAATCTTTTAGATTCATTATCTGTCAGAAGTGATTTCGTTATACTTTGCTTCGTCAGAGTTAGGAAGTTCATTTCCCGAAATCTGTGCAACTTCTTCTGCAAGCTTTTTGCGGTTCATTGCTCTGTTTGTATAGTGGATAACACTGAAGAAAATTACCATAAATATAAAGGCTTCGAGCAGCATTGCTGTACCTTTGAGTTTTCCAATAAAGAACGAAAGAATTACCATAGTACAAAGCAATAACTGAATAAATACAATCAGTTTAAGAGCCTGTTGTTTTGTATAACCTATGTTCAATAATTTATGATGAAGATGCGATTTGTCTGGAGACATAATAGGCCGTTTATCACGAATACGACGCCAGATAGCAGCAACTGTATCAAACACAGGGAAAGCAGTAAGAATAAGCATAATAAGAAATTTGTTGTATTCAAAAATATCACTGGAAGAGTAGAGCGGAATTGTAGCTACCATAAAGCCAAGGAATTGACTGCCATCATCTCCCATAAATAGTTTTGCAGGAGGCCAGTTAAAGCATAGGAAGCCAAAAATTGCTCCTGCCAGAATAAAACATAGACCGGCTTCAAGATTGCTTGAAAGAGAATAAAGTACGCCGAGAGTGACAACAGCAGTGAATGAAAGTGTACCGCATAAGCCATCAAGTCCGTCTATGAGGTTGTACGCGTTTATAACTCCAACAATCCATCCAAAGGTAAGAATGTAACTTACAGGAGTTGGAAGAATCCATCCGAATACTTGTGTAAACCGATAGCCATTAAAAGTAACAAGACCGGCTGCAGCAAGCTGAACAATCAGTTTTAGAATTGCAGAAAGTGTAAGAACATCATCGAGTAAGCCAAAAACAAAAATGATAAAGCCTGCAATTAAAATAGGAAGGCTTCTTGTTACGCTGAGTTGAGCAGAGAAAACAAGATAAAGAGCAGCTGAAATAATAAATGAAGAAGCTATTCCGACTCCTCCAAGACGTGATATGTTACCGCTGTGAACTTTTCTTGCATCGTGATAATCATAGAGTTTGAACTTGTTGCAAAAATGAATAATTAAAGGCATTGAAATTAAAGAGAGAATTATTGAGAGAAGAACGAACAAACCCATTTTTAACATTAAAATAATTATAACAGTTTATTTATGGAATAACAAGACAGGATGACTTTTTTTTTATTTATTTGTATATTGCTAAGGATGAGCAAAAAAATAAATTCTTTGTTTGATATTACCAGAATTCCACAAGATTCCTTAGAAATAATTAAAAATTTTGATCAGATTGTACAGGGCGTGCGCCCATTAAACAGCAGACAGCTGCAGCAATTACCAGAGAATATCCGTTTGCTTTCACATCAAATGACAGATGACAGAGCTGCCCGACGACTTGGTTATATGAATGAAAATACACAGCTGAGCTCTTATGTGCGTTATTTTACCTGGTGGAATCTTGTAAGGCTTGCAAGGTTGTTTTCAAATTTACCTGCGAAAGCTTTTCCACAGGGAGAAGAAGTTTGTCTTGATCTTGGAAGCGGACCTCTTACAGTTGTAACTGCACTTTTTTTAGCACGTCCTGAGCTTAGGGAACAAAAGCTTACCTGGTATTGTCTTGATGTTTCTGCTGCCAGTATGGCTTTTGGTGAAGATATTTTTCTTTCTGTTTGTGCAAAACTGAATGCTGCTCCCTGGAAGATTATTCGAGTAAAGGGAAGTTTTGGAGAAGCAATTAAACAAAAGGTTTCTTTTATTACTTGTGCAAATATGTTTAATGAACTTGATCAGGCAACAGACATGCCTCCAGAGTTTAAAGTAAAAAAATATTATGACCAGCTTATGAGGTATTCACAAAAAGATGCTCGTTTTCTTTTAATTGAACCGGGCGTTCCAAAGGCGGCACGTACTCTTTCGTTGCTGCGAGACAGATTTATAAAAAGTGGTTATAGTATTGCTTCTCCGTGCCCTCATGAAAAGGAATGTCCAATGAGTGGCTTTGGCGCTTATACCGGCAGTAAAAATAAATGGTGCAATTTTGCCTTTAGTACCCAAGAGGAGGGGACTGGTATTCCTGAACGACTTGCCAAGCTTTCAAAAGCAGCAAGATTGCCAAAGGACAGAGCTACGCTTTCGTTTATATGCGCTGTGCCTGAACAAATTGCGGTCCCTGAGCTTGTTGAAGGGCCTCACAAAAAATCCCTCATCCGCATAACCTCCGACGAGTTCCGCTTAGCAAATTATATGAGCGGTTATTATGCCTGCACAGAATACGGACTTGCCCTTGTAGAAGTTCCAAGCCAGAACAACACAAGACTTCCAAAGCCACCGTTCCGTCCGCAGTCAGGTGACTTAATTGAAGTTAAAAAAATAACGCCGGAATCCCAGCCCAAAGACCAGAAATCCGGCGCAATAAAAATCAGATTGTGATTATTTATTTGTAATAGCTCCGATTAAGCCTACAATCCAACCTGCAATAATCATATAAAGACCAAAGGCCATATATTTAAGGTTGAACTTACCAAGTGCTCTGGTAACACCATTGTCGTTATATTTAATAAAGAAAATAACTCCGCCTGCAATACTTACAATAATACAAATAAGTCTTAGAAGGCTTGTCGATTTACCTGCACTTACAAAACAGAAAACAATTCCCAAAACTGCACCACAGAAAATCAAAAGGGCAGCAAGTGAACTCCAGCCGAAATTCTTGTCTAAGTGAATGAATTTGAAGCCGTTAGCTGTAACATTCAATAATTTTCCGCTGAACAATGGGCAGCAGAAACCAATGGCAATCAAAGCCACTCCAATTAAATAAATAAGAGGTAAAGAACTCTTTTTTCCCATAATAATACTCCTTGTTAATATTATTTAGTAATTTAATTATAACACAACCTCTAAGAAAAAGGTAGAAAAAAAATAAATGTCATTGTATTATAAAAATATGACTAAACAAGAAATCGCTTCATATATTGACCACACTCTTCTGGCACCGGAAGCAGGAGTAAAACAGATTCAGCAGCTTTGTACAGAGGCTGTAAATTATAAGTTTGCTTCGGTTTGTATTAATCCTTGTTATGTTCCTTATGCCGCTGCAACGCTTAATGGTACAGGAGTAAAGGTTTGTACTGTAATTGGTTTTCCTTTTGGAACTTCATCTTCGGAAGTAAAGGCATTTGAAGCCTGTGATGCAATTAAAAATGGTGCCGACGAAATTGATATGGTAATAAATGTTGGTGCCGCAATGGACGGACGCATTTCTTTAGTAGGAAGCGATATTGCTATAGTTGTAAAAGCCGTTCGTGAGCTTGATTCTCAGCTTGGTAAAAAAACAGTAATCAAAGTAATAATGGAAACCTGTTTTCTCGATGACGAAACCTTGCGAATGTGTTGTCTTTGTGCAAAAAAAGCAGGTGCAGACTTTGTAAAGACTTCAACCGGTTTTGCAAATCCAAAGGGACTCGAAGGACAGCAGCTTCCTAACGGAGCAAATGCTTTTCATGTTAAACTGATGCGCGAAGCAGTTGGTCCTGAAATGGGTGTAAAGGCTTCGGGCGGAATTCGTAATGCAAAAACTGTTATAGAAATGCTTGAAGCTGGTGCAAACAGAATTGGTTCTTCAAGCGGCGTTCGTATTGTAGAAAATTGGGACGAAAACGAAATTATACACTTTCCCAAATAACAACATTTTCACAAACCTTCATCTTAATCATTTTCTTTTCTCTTAATGACGAAAGATGTGATCTTATTGTTGCACTTACAAGATTGTACTGTCCAAGCCCCATAGAAATGTTGTGCTGGCGTGCAACCTCTTGAATAAGCTGTTCAGTAGAAAGAGGACCTTTTTTGAGTGCATTTAAGATTGACTGTCTTGTAGAATAAATTGCGATTGTACAAAGCTCTGCAGTTTCATTCAAATCATCTTTTATGAATTTTCCGTGCGAAGGAATGCACCAGATAAGATTTTCTATGTGGCAGATTTTTACAAGAGTTTCAGCACACTTGTCAGGTTGAACCATAAACTGAATCCAGTATTTACCAAGCTCTGCGCGGTTCGAAATTGCGTCTCCGGCAAAAAGAAGCTTCTGTCCGTTTGTAGTAGTAATCAAAACTCCTGTATCTCCAAAATAATGACCCGGAAGCTCCATAAAGCTCATTTTGTATATGCTGTAATCTGGCGCAGTTAATCGTATTGTTTTTGAAAAATCAATGAGCTTTGTGTGTTTTACAAGAGCCGGCATGTAAAGGCTGTTGTGAAATTCCTTTGGCGAAAAGCCTCCCCATAAGATTGAACTCTGTAAATAAGGATTTTCAAGAATACCGCGTTCTGCCGCAGAAAGATAAATCTCGCAGCCTGTTTTTTTCTGAATCAGTGAATCGGCACCGGTGTGGTCTGCATGCGCGTGTGTATTTATAATTGACTTGACTTTGAATTTTTGTCCTGCAGCATTTTTTTCAAGCGGACCAAAATGTTTCTCAAGTGCTGCAAACAACTGTTCTCCCTGTTCTGGAGTTCGGCCTGTATCTATGAGATAAATTTCTGATTTTTTGGAATCTGTAATAACACCAACATTAGTTACTCCGGGAATAACGAATACTCCCGGAATAAGTTCTGTCAATTCTTTTGCTTCTGGCATTTGCCTTAGATTTTTGCCTTTTGAATATCTTTTACAACGTAAACATATTCATGTTCGTTGATTTCGAATTTAACTTCTTCACCAATCTTTTTATCCATAATGGCGTTTCCGAACGGTGACATGTAAGAAATGATGTTGTTGTCCGGATCCGATTCCCATGGACCAAGAATTGTATAAACTTCGTCGGCATTTGTTTCTTTGTTTGTGAGAGTAGCAACTGTAGCAAAAGAAACAACTGCTGTTGTGCTTGTTGTAGGATCGAATACTGTTGCACGGTTGAGTTCTTCCTGAAGTTTTGAAAGAGTAAGGTTGAGCATGTGCTGCTTTTCCTTTGCAGATTTGTATTCTGCGTTTTCCTTCAAGTCTCCCTTTTCGCGTGCTTCGGCAATATCCTTTGCATTCTGAGGAATTTCCACATTCATTATGCGGTCTGCTTCTGCTTTCTTTTCTTCGAGCATCTTTGCAGTAACAAGCATACCCTTTGGCTGTGCTGTCTTTTCTTCAGAAACACGGAACTTAAAGTCTGGATACTTAGCAAGAATCTTGCTTCGTGTCTGAGCCTTGTAGTTAGGATCAATGTCTGCAATATCATCAATGAGGGTGTAAAGCTTCTTTACAGTTTCCTCATCATTTTCTGAAAGATATTTGAACAGAGAAGAATCATCAAACAAGAGTGTAGAAGCATTCTTGTTGATTTTCTTGTTTTCTGTTGTGTTAACATGGTTGTTGATTTCGCGGAAGGTAAGTTCAATGATATTTATAAGTGTAATGAGCTGCTTTTCGTAAGAAACACCTGCACTCTTATACCATTCTCTATCCTGACAGTTTTTAAAGAAGTAAATAACTGTTTCGCGGAAATCCTTGAACTGTTCAAATGCTGTACGAACAAGCTTCTGAACATCTGCTTCATAGCCGCCCTTAATAAGTTCGTTAAGGAGCTTTTCATCAAGTACAGTAGGGAAGAGCTTAATAAACTGAACATTCCAGTCTGGAAGCATCTTTATACATTCAAGGAATTCATCCTTAAGATTAACACTCTTTGAATCCTTAAGCAGTTCGTAAGCTTCTCTTGGAGTTGGATCAATAAGTCTTCCGTAAATCTCTGCAAAGGTTTCTTTTACAGGGAAGAGGAACTGTCTGTCAATTCCGCTGATTTTTCTTACGATGAGGTAAGATGCAAGCACCTGTTCATCAACTTTTTTGATATTCTTAAGGTAGCCTGTAAAGTATGAGTACATTTCAGAGAATAAATCGCTTGAATTATCTGTAAGGTCGCTGTTGAAGAACTTCATCAATATTTCAATGCGTGCAAAGAACTGTTTCTGAGCTTTGAATTCGTTAGAAAGCTTTTCTTCTGCACTGATTTCGTGTTCACGTACGATGAACTGATTGATGTCGTTAGGATTTACACCAAATTCTGCATCTGAATCAAGAATCTTTTTAGCAGCAGTGTTCCATGATGTCCATTCACCTGTTGTAAGAATTGCAGGAACAAGTTCAGCCTTAATTCTCTTGAAGTCGCAGCTGTTGTTATAGCTCTGGATGATAGTTTTAAGTGCCCACTTCTTGTCATCCTTAACCTTTTTGGCAAGCTCATCCTTTTTCATTGTTGCCTTAAGAACCCAGATGTGTTCTTTTGAAAGCGGTTTAAGTGCAGAAACTGCCATTTTAAGAGACATTTCGCGAATACCGCCTGTTTTTCCAAAGTTGATTGTAAGCATATCTTTTTCGAGCTTGCGGATAATACCTACACCCCAGTTGCGGTGGAAAACAAAGCTTCCCTTGTCAAAAGCAATGTGTTTTTCAAAGTCGTTTATAGCTTCGAATACGTTACGGTAGCTTTGTGTAAGGTTAGATGATTTTATGTAGTCTTCAAGATGACTGTGAGAAGCATATTTACCTCTGTAGCAGTCTGTAATTTCTTTACGAGCCCAGGTATCTTTTGGTTCAACATCAAGATTCTGTTTGAGAATCTGAATTGCAGTATCCCAGTATGAAGGGTTAGAAGGAGCGTTGTCTTTATACCAGGTATAAAGCTCCTGCATAAGAGTAGTTGTTTTTAATTCTCCAAACTGCTTAGAGATTTTTCTGCGCAAAAGCTGGAAGAATTCAATTTCGCCAGGAATTTCAGAAACAAGAATAGACCATACTTCTTTACAGGCGTTGTAGTTACCGATGTTTATATAGCGAAGAATTGCTTTTTTGTAGTATTCAAGAGAAAGTTTTTCGTCTGAATCTGCAAAGTGTTCTGCAAGAAGCTTGGCAATATCTGCTTCCTGAAAGTCAATCTTTACGATTTGAGTGTAAAGCTCCCAGGCTTTCGGATTGTCTTCTGCCATGTATGTATCGGCCAGAGTTCTAAGAGCAAACTTGTTATTAGGAGCATCTTCAAGAATATTTTCACAAAGATTTGTAACAATTGCTTCTTTGTGGTTTTTCTGGAAAATATCTACGAGTGTTTCCAGGGAGTTATTATCAATTATTCCTTTCTGGAGTGAGAAAATACCAGACAAGTAAAGGGCAATAATACTGTCTTTTGAATGAGAAAGATGCTCTTCACAAAGATTAAGAATGTCATCTACACAATTTTCATTTCTTGCTTTTTCTACAATGTCTGCAAGCTCTTTAAGGTTGTTCTGTGTGTAACCGCTGATTGTTGCTCTTGTCCAAGTTTCTTCCTTGAGCATATCCTGTACGCTCTGAACTAAGTTTTCTGCCATTTTATAACTCCTGAATGAGGCTGTTGCCCCTGATTTACTTAATATACGCCTCGTAAATAGACGGATCTAAGATTTTAATCTTAAGCAATACTTCATTGACCTGCGATGCGTTTTCATGTGTAAGCACATAATGGTCAATAAGCCAAAAATAATCATTTAGCAGCTGCGGAACAAGAATATCTGTGTTGCAGGACGGGTCCTTGTACTCGTTTTCCTTTGCATAGATTTCTTGTTTAAGTCTTCCAACTTCCTGCGAATTAAGCTCTCTCTTTATATTAAAAATGCCGCACAAAACTCCGTAAACAGGAATCCACTGTTTGAACGACCTTCCGGTGTGGCCTTTTTGTTCAGTTTTTTCGATAAGACATTTAATCAGTTCAGAATCAAGAAAATCTATGTCTACATCGTCTGCATCCAGAAAAAAGGCTTCTCTAAAAAACAGTTTGCCGTATCTGTCTTCTCCACAAAGTGAATAACAGTCAGCAAGCTCTGCAAGAACAGATGCCGTTTTTGGACACAGGTTGTTTGCCTCGGAAAGACAAACCCTTGCATTTTCAAAATCACCAAGCTTTTTGTAACAGATTCCGGCATTTTTATAGAATTCTGCTCTATGAAAAATGTCTTTTTCGTCCATCTGCTTGATGTAAAATTCCAGTGCCGAAGCAAAATATCCTTTTTGAACAGAAAATCTTGCCGGTTCATACACGAACTTTTCTCTTGAAAGAAATTCAGTAAGCGATTTCCATTCAGCAAGCAGGCGTTGTCCTTTTTCGTAAGGATTAGAAATTGCATTAAGCCTGATAATACTTTCACCCCAGAACGTACAGCAACGGTCGGTATAAATCAGCTCTTCGCAGCCTAATTCCTGCTCATACAATGGCTGCAGAACCTTTTGCGCCTGTGCAAGATCTGCTTTTTCAAGGTAGAGAAGAACTTCTTTTAAACCTTTCTCTGTCTCAATTTCCATGGTATTTAATTAAAATATATATGAGTTTGGGATTTTAATCAATAAAGATTATGCAAATTTAGAAAAAATGAAATAAAATATATACACCTATATTTAAGATATGTCAAGAGATTTTTTTTAAATGTTTTTTTTGCGGCATTTGAGTGTCATTCTGGTGGCATTTGTAAAAAAAAAATTGCCAGATTTATAACACTGTGTTATAATCAGAAACATCTAAAACAAAATCTCATCAAAAAAAAGAAAAATCAAAAACAAAAAAAACAATATTACTCAGGTGAAGCTATGAAAAAATATTGCTTGCGATGTTTGTTTGAAAAAATTATTTTCTCTGCAGTCTGTTTATGCACGGTTTTGTTTGTTTCGTGTATAATTCCATATATTAATTATGATGACGGTAATGCAAGCCGAAGAAGGAATACGGAATCTAAGGGTACGCTTGAAATAAAAAAAACCAATGAATATCCGTATAATTCGTTGAGTTATAAAATAAAAATAGGTGAAACATATAAATTTAGAATATCATTTCCTGACTGGTCACCAATTCCAACAAAGGTTGATATCTGGTACGAAGGAGCTGCACAGGCCTGGCAAAAGGATGTTCCTGTCGTAGAAGAATATTCAAATCGTTATGTGACATTTACTGTTGATAATATTGAACCTCATAAGGATTATAACTTTTATGTTAAGGTTGGCGATGTTCAAAGTAACAGTCTTGAAAGCCTAAGAATTTACCAGAAAGATCAGAGTATTGATGCCGAATTAATTTCTTCTTACGAAAAAGAAGTCAAATTTAAGCTGACGTTTAATAACTATGACAAGGTGCCGTCAAAACTTGTATGTTATAATTTGTTGAAAGGAAGTGATGTTTATCAGGAAAAGGAAACTTCTGTTGTAGATGGAATTGCTACAGTTGATTTATCTGAATTAAATGATGCTGTGCAACCTCAGGTTGTAAATGTTTATTTTTGTGACAGGAATTGTGATGTTGCAAAAGAATGGGTGAATTCTAATGAGGTTGAAGGAATTATATTAAAGCCACAGTTTTATATTTATGCCGCTGCCAACAAAGATAAACCGGATTCTGTAGTTTACGGCTATAGAGGAAAAAATCAGAAAATAAATATTGAATTCTATGATTTTGAAACAGCACCAGACAAAGTTGATGTTTTTAAAGATGACGAAATTCTTCTTACGGATGTTGCTGTTGAGAACGGTTCAATACAATTTCCTGTTGAAAATTCCTGGAGTTTAAGGAATGCATCGTATTTTACACTAAAAAGTGGTGAATACGAATCAAATAAACTGAAAGTAAAAATCCGGGATTATGTAACTCTTGAAGAGAATAAAAAGAACACATATGTAGGTGATGATTTTGTTTTCAAGCTTGATTGCGGTGGACTTGATGATGATGAAATTCCGGAAAAAATAAATATAACAATCAAGCAAAGACAGGGTGAAAGTAATGAGGAAGTAACTGTTGTTGATAATGAAGAGGTCGCTCTTGAAAACCTGACAGTTACGATTCCTACTTCTTATGAAAAGTTTGAAAGCGGTTATATTACTGTTACAGCAACAGTAGGAGAAAAGTCTGTAAAACAACAGGTTTATACTCTTGAAGACAAGATGTTTATTAAGCCGGATGGCTCTACAAATTATAATCATGGTCAAAAAAATATTAAATATACAGTTTCCTTTTATGGTGACTGGGAAGAGTATCCTGAAAAACTTTATATTTATGTTTATAGAAATGACACAAATGGAAAAGTTGCTACAGGAACTGTAACAATGACAGATATAAGCAAAGGCAAGGGAACTATGACATTTTCAGTTTTAGCAGAATTTGATAATGGTTCTTACTACATTTATGCGGCAACTACTGACGGAAAGTATCGTTCTCAACCGTCTTCAGTTACAATAGGGAAATAAAGCAACTAAACTATCTTATAAATAATCTTTTACAGGAGGTTTTTTATGAATAAAGTAAAATCAATTTTTGTGGTTGCTGTAATTGCACTTGCAGCAATTCTATTTACAGGTTGTGCCGACGCTAATAACGGAGCAACTCCTATGGAACCGACATATTCTCTTAATGTTGTTATAACATGGGAACAAGAAATGGAAATGCCTTCGGGAGCTTCTCCAGTAGGTGATTATGCGGGAGATCTGCCGCCAGTACCAAGTACTCCAAATAGTTTTATTAATCAGTATCCTTTATTGTATATGGATATGCCTTCGAAGAGTTCATATATTTCTCAGGATACTTTAGATTCATTAACAGAAAAACTTGCAGATTATGGTCTTACTGTTGCAACAGGAAAAGAGGGATGGTATTCAGACCAGGATTGTATGCAAAAGGTTAGTGCAGGAGATCTTGTAGAGAATAATGCTAAAGGCGATAGCATGTTTCACAATTACACAATCTACGCAAGAGTAATAGAAGATGTTTCAAAACTTTATTCTTATTATGCTGTAGTCGATAGTGAAGAGCGCTATGAGTATTCACAAATTGGTGGTGGAGAAGGAATTCAAATTCTTATGCCAAAGTCTCCAACAACAGAGGAAATGACTGAACTTCTAAAACAACGCTATAGTGGAGCTACGCTTGGTTCTGTAAAAATCTGGAAAGGTAATAAAAATGGACAACCAGAATATGATACCTGGGAAGAAGGTGATGATGTACAGAACAAGAGGTTTATTCTTACCGCAAGCGAGAAATTTGACGATTTAGGCGTCTATTTTGTTAATGTTGAATATCAGACAGGCATTGTTGCCGATCTGCAGTATACTTCCTTTACAATTCCAAAGGCCGGTATAAAGGTTTCTGAGCTTCTTAGTGAAGATATGTTTAAAGAAATTACAAGTGACCGCTGTGTTATTCGAATCGAAGGTAAAGATGAAGCTGGCAATACTACTTACAAAGACATTACACAAGATACAGTAATAAAGCCTTATGATGAAATAATTGTATATTTTGGACTTGTAAGTGTTTGTTGTAGTGTAAAAAATGGTAATAATTATTATGAAATACATGACCTGACAGTTTCTCTTCCTGCTACAGCTTCTTTTGATGGCGAAGGAGTAAACGAAACAAAATATGCAACTCTTGTTCAATCTGATCTGGATCTGCTCTGGGCAAAACTAAAGGATTATGGTTTTACAAGAGACGAAACTGAGAAAGTTTCCTATAGCTTTAATAGTCATATGGATGATGGATTTGCACCTTCAGAATTTACACCAGGAACCACAAAATGGTCTAGAAGTGATATGATCAGAACTTATGGTTATGTGTACATTTATTTTGATGTTACCGATGACTGTGGAGACGGCAAACTTACTACACAGTTCATCAATGTAGATTCTAATGGACGAGAGGGCGACGTAATAAACAATCAATTCTTCTTCCACAAAATAATCACTGCTGATGAAGTAAAACAAACGGATAAACTTGCTGACTATATGCCGTTTAATGTACCGGCAGAAATAGTAGATGTATACGAGAGTTATGACGATAGTCCTGAGTCCCAAAAACGCGTATACAAAAATCCTGTTACAGCCGGAGAAACACAGCCTTGGGGAAAAAAGTTTTATGTGATGTGGAATAAAACCTTTGAAGAACTTGGTTATAATATTTATTTCTTCTGGATTAATTATGAAGATAATTGGATGCGTGAATCTTTTATTTCAGATTCTTCCAGTGTAAATGTTTCCAAAGACGGATTTCTGATGGCTTTCCCGAATGATTTATATCGCTTTGGTCCTATGGACTTGGATTGTTCAATAAAAGTATATACAAATAAACCTGGTGAAGAAGGAAGCTCTGAGGTAACAACAACTCTTGAACCTTTTAAAGATTATTTTATCGATATTGTTTACAATTCACCAAGTCCAGAACCAGATTCTGAACCAACTATCTGATAATTTACTATAACCTTCTCTTTGACCGTCTTAAGAAAACAAAAGTAATTTTCTTGAGGCGGCCTTTTTTTATGTTGTAAATTACTCCAAATACTACTATAATATTTGCAATGAAAACACCAATTTTAGCACCATCATTATTGTCTGCCGATTTTGCAAATCTTGAAAAGGCAATAAAACAAATAGAAGAAAACAAGGGTTCAGCAGTTCATATTGATGTTATGGACGGTCAGTTTGTGCCGGAAATTACTTATGGTGAGCCGGTTGTACGCTCAATCCGTAAATTAACTAAGCTTCCGTTTGATGTTCATCTTATGACAGAGCATCCGGAACGTCAGATTGAACTTTTTGCAGCTGCCGGAGCCGACTGGATTACCTTCCATCTTGAAGCAACTCCTCATTCTCACAGATTAATTCAACTTATTCATGAACAGGGTAAAAAAGCTGGTGTTGCAATTTGTCCTGCAACTCCTATTGATGCATTGTCGGAAATCCTCGAATGTGCCGATATTATATTAGTGATGACTGTTAATCCCGGCTGGGGTGGACAGAAAATTATTCCTTCTTGTGTTGAAAAAATCGCAGCGCTTAAGAAGGTTAGGGAAGAGAAAAAATACAATTATCTTATTTCCTGCGACGGCGGAATCAACAAAGATACTGTTGATGATGTTCTGAATGCGGGAGTTGATATTGTAGTTTCGGGCTCAAGCTTTTTTACCGGCAAGCTCGATTGGAAACTCTAAATCAGTTTTGAACGAGTAAAGAGAGGTATGGTTTTGAAAAAAATACTTGGTCTTATATTTGCAGCAGTGCTTTTTTGCGGGGCATCGGGTTTTGTTTTTGCAAGTGATGCTTCTTCTGCTGCATATCTTGAAGCATGTAAGGCTTTTTCGCGTGGTGAATGGGAATCTGCAGAACTCCTTTTGCGCAAGGCTGTAGCATATCCGCAGAACAACAATGCCGATACAAATTATATGCTTATTACTGCAGAAATCTATGCAGAAGATAACAACAGGGCTTTAAAAGATACAGAAGCATTCCTTCATAATTATCCGGGTTCTATTTATACTCCTCGTGTTCAGTATATGCGCGGAAAACTTTTATACAGTACAGGCGATTATGAAAAAGCAATTATCGTTTTGAGCGATTTCTGTCATCAGTATGAATCAAGTGAACTTTATCCTTCGGCACTTTTTTATATAGCCGAATCGCTTTATGCAGGCTACAAATACGATGAAGCAGAAACCCTTTATGAAAGAATCCTGACTCAGTATCCCGACAGTGACAAGGTTTCGGCAGCTCAGTACAGAATGGAAAGCATTGCACAGCGTTCTCGTGAAGAAAAACTTCTTTATCTTCTAAAACAAACTGGTGAAGAATATCTTGCTGCAAAAGAAGATTACGAAAAACAGCTTAGACTTTATAATTCCGAGGCTATTAATACAACAAGAGAACGACTGAACGATTCTCAAAGAAAAAATCAGGAGCTTGAAGAACAGATTCGTGATCTTGAAAATCAGATTGCAGAGCTCAAAGCAGAACAGGAAGCGCGTTCTGATGAAGAACAGGCAGTTATTGTTGCTGCTAAAAAAGAGGATGTGTTCACAGAAACAAGTTCAACTGATGAAGATTTAAGACTTCTTAAACAGAAGGCACGCCTTGTTCAGTGGCTTATAGATGGAGAAAAACAGAATGAAGTTAAATAGATTATTAAAAGGCCTTGCTGCCGTTGCAATTTTAAGTTTGTTCTTTGGTTGTGCCTCTACAGATGATGGTGTTAAAGAAGTTGTATTTGATCAGGGCGCAGATACAGATCTTGAAGAGATTGAAGCTTCTGAGGATGCTCTTCAGGAAGTTACCGATAACAATGCAGTTGTTGTTACTTCCGATGAAGCTTCTTCTTTTCAGGTAGAAGCAACTGCTCCAGCCGGAAGAGAAACAAAGAAAAACTATACCGGATGGATTGCAACTTCTACACGCCCAGTTTCAAATGAAGTTGGAAATGTCAGAATTAATGCTTATCCTAAAAAAGGAACATTTGCAATTTCTGTATTAACCGAAAATGAAAAAGCAATCCCTGTGATTTCATCTGCAAATGAATATACTACAACTTCATTCTATCTTCGTGCAGGTAAAAAACTCATAAAGCTTTGTGATGATTCAAATGTAGTTTCTGCTGCTAAAAAAACAGCAACCGGGCTCAAGATTCGTTATACAATTGATAAGGTTGCAGTTGTTATGATTGATTTTGACTGTTTTGCTTCAAAAGAGGGAAGTGCCGAAGATACAATAAAAATTACATCTACAGTTTTAAGTCAGTCTAAGAAAAAGACCGATTTTTCGCTAAAGCTCATTCTTGACACTGTTCTTGGTGAAACAGATAGACATCATTTCTATACTTCTGATGGTTCTCCTGTAAAGGGCGAAGTTCTTTATCATTCTGTGACTAACGAAAAATATTTTACTTCAAAGAATGCAAAGGGCACAATGCAGATAATCCTTGATGGAGCAGATATTACACCAGTTGAATCTGTTGCTCTTGCAAATTTCACAACTCTTAATACAAAGAAATGGGAAGCCGATATGACTACTTTCCGTTCTTTTGATACTGTTTTGTCTTACAACAATTCTGCAGTTGGTATTTACTGGCCAAAGGTTACTCTTGAGCAGGATCAGGAACATACACAGATTTTCTATATTTCTCTTGCTACAGGTGATACTGTACCTGGTGGTGCTGCTTATATTAGTGGACAGTCAATAGCCCAGGAAGCAGAGCCGGAAGAAGAAAGTCCTGCTCCGGCAGCACAGAATACAAAACCTGCTGAAGAAACTTCTGTTCAAAATATTCAGGCTGTAAAAGAAGAAGATGTAGAAGCAACACCTAAGAAAATCGAACCTGCTGTTTCAGAAACTCCTGCAACAGAAACTGTTTCGTCTGCACCTCAGAATGTAGCGGCTGTAAAAGAAAATACTCAGGAAAATAAATCTGGTATTACAAATGAAAAGCTTTCATTTGATTATATACAGAAGCTTTTGGATAAGATTGAAAATCTGCAGGAAGGCGATCCGGAAGTAAATAAAGCAGAAATTAATGCATTGAATGCAGAACTTGATGCGATTCTTACAATTTTGAACGCAAACTAGTTTTGTGAATAAATGGATTTGTAAATGGTACAGGATGTATTGACAATTGCATGGAAACTCATGCGCAGAAGAAAGTTCGCTACTGCAATAAATCTTCTTGAAGCAAGAGAAGAAACTTATGAAGGAAATTTTGAGTATTATCTTCTGCTTGGCATTGCTTGTCTTTACGTTGGTGACTATGGTTCTGCTGGTTCATATTTTCAGCAGGCAAGAAAAATCAAAATAAATGATTCACGACTTCTTTTGGGTCAAGCAGCTATATTTCTTAGACGCGGTGATACAGAACGTGCGCTCCAGTATTACATGGAAATAAAAGATATTGATCCGGGAAATAAAACAGCTGCAAATGCAATTGAATTTATTCGTACCCGTGGAGACTATGATACAATTTGTCGTTGGGTCGATACAGGCAGAATTGAACAGTTTTTCCCCCCTCTTGGAGTTAATCCCGAAAAAATAGCCGCTATAGTTATTCCTGCAGTTTGTTTTATTTTAGGTGTGGTTCTTGTGCTTGCTTTGTTCCCTCATAAGAATTATTTCAAAGGTGAACGGCGTGATCTTTCAGAACTTACACTTACTGCAGAAGAAAGAAGCAATGCTCAGGAAAAGGATTTGTCTGGCCAGACTTACGGCTTCATTCTAAACGATAAACAGATTTCAAAAGCGTATCTTGATGCAATGGATTATTTTCAGCAGCACAGGGATAATGCTGCACAGGTTGAAATTAACAGGATTTTGAATTCGAATGCATCTGTTTCTATAAAACAAAAAGCCCGTATTTTAATGAGTTACCTTGAAGAACCAACCTTTGATACACTTACTGATAATCCTTCTTATGAGGCAGTAGAGGCAGAGCCTTCGCTTTATTTAGATGCATGGGTTAGCTGGGGTGGAAAAGTTACAAATGCCGGTTTGAACGAAAACGGAACTTATTCATGTCAGCTGCTTGTCGGTTATGAATCGGGTGAAGTTGTAGAAGGAATTGTAAATGTAAGATTTGCTTCTGCACCAAACATTCAGCCAGACCAGCCGGTAAAGATTCTTGGAAAGATTTGCACCGAAGATAAAAAGATTTATCTTGCAGGTAAGGCAATTTACCAGAGTATTAAGGATGGGTTAAAATAGCAAAATTTTAAAAAAATTTGATTTTTTTTAAAGAATTTTTCAAAATTTTTGTAAGAAGTCGATTTTTTTGGCCATATTATATGTGGGAGGAAGGTGGCAAAAATGTCTAATACAAATTCTACTCCGATGGACACTTCGGAGAAACTCAAGGCGCTGGAGGCAGCTCGTCTTCAGATAGAAAAGCAGTTTGGTCAGGGTGCGCTCATGAAACTGGGCGATAAGGCAGATGCAACGGGAATTGATGTAATTCCTTCTGGCTCAATTCTGCTGGACGAAGCTCTTGGGATCGGCGGATATCCGCGCGGTCGTGTAATCGAAATGTACGGACCAGAAAGCTCTGGTAAAACAACTCTTGCCCTGCATGCAATTGCAGAAGCTCAGAAGCTTGGCGGTGTT
>JAFZWX010000125.1 GCA_017617145.1 Treponema sp.
ATCGCGACAAGTGATAACCGACCTTACAAGAAGATATCTGAAGATGAAGTTCTATTTGAGATACCTTCGAATTGGAGCTGGTGTTATATGGGTGATATTTTTAATCATACCACTGGAAAGGCATTAAAAAAGTCCAATAATATAGGAACTTTAAGAAATTATATAACTACATCAAATTTATATTGGAATAGTTTTGATTTTACAGAAGTACGTTCCATGTATTTTACAGATGAAGAATTGGAAAAATGTACGATTAAAAAAGGAGATTTAATTCTTTGTAATGGTGGTGATGTAGGACGTGCTGCTATCTGGAATTATGATTATGATATTTGTTATCAGAATCATGTTTCAAGATTAAGACCAAAATCACAAGAAGTCTTTAATTCATATTTTCTTTATCTATTGATGATTTATAAAGAACAGGGGCTGCTGAACGGAAAAGGAGTTGGAATAACTTCATTATCTGCCAATGATTTATTATCTTCAGTAGTACCGTTACCACCATTTTCGGAACAAAAAAGAATAGTCTGCAAAATTGAAGAACTTTATTCGCAACTCGATTTAATTTCTTCTAACTTAGAATAAATTGTCCCCGAAAAAATCTGTCTGTATTTGATTTACAGTCTTAAAATACAGGTAGATTGGAGGCAATTATGAAAATGAATATTAATCAGATTTATTACTCACACAAAAGTTCAACTTGTATGAACAAAGATGGAAAAGCTTTGTCTGTTTACGAAAGTTACCAGGAAGCGCAAAACAGTGCTCGTTATATTGGAAAATCCTTTATACCTTATTTATGCAGTAAATGCGGAAAATATCATCTAAAGCCTGAAGAGTTTTATTGTGAAAAAGCAAATCGTGTATGTAATTGTGTAGACCATAACGGAAATCCAAAAGACAGTTATAAAACAAGAGAAGATGCTTTGAAAATGGTAAATATTCGTGCAAAAGCTGGTATAAAATTAAATATTTATGAATGTCCCAAAAGTAATTATTTCCATCTCACTAGTAGAAATGTGTTATAATAGGAGTAGCCGAACATGACTGAAGTTTTTAATATTGGAAAAACAATTAAAATTCTCGCAAATCTTATTAGTCTGAAAACTCTTAATGATCCAGAAGGCGCAGATTTCTATCAAGCAACAAAAAAACAAATTGAAAGAATGGAAGATTATGATATAACAAAAATGAAAGAAAAAGATTTTGAGCGTTATTTCAATTTTGTGAAAAAAGTTGATAATTGGGCAGAATGGGCCAAAACAAAAGGCTATTTGTACGGATATCAACAAAGAGCAATGTCTGATTTTTATCTCTTAATGTTTGAAGTTGCTAAATTTAATATGCCAATTGAAAAGAATATGACAGAACATTTTTTCTGTTATGCAATAGCAAAAGTTTTATATAATCAAATACAGGAATATATGAAGATTAATCCTGAAGAAAGCAAATATGATGTTATGTATTGGTGTTTTGCAACTTTTGAATTCTTTGGAGATGATAATAAATATTTAACAGATTATAATCCGATTTCAAGCACTTTTACTTTATTAACTCGCTGGGTTAAAGATATTAATCAGCTTATAAAATATTGGGAAGGACAAATTGATAAGCAAGGAAAACGTGAAAACCCTCCAAATATAAAAGATTACATCCTCAAATGGCAAAAAGGACGTTCACCTTCTTGGAAAATAATAAAATTATTTTTTGATAATGATTTGTGTCCTCCTGAAGATTATTTTATTTTCAAGGAAGATCAATTAAAAAGAGATGCTTATAAAACATTTAAGGGGAATTTATTCTTTTCATTTATACTCACAAACTTATTTGATTCATTAGTAAAAGAAAATATTATTACGGATGAAACTCGAATAATGATAAGGACTGGAACAAGATTATATTATAGAGATTTTTATATAAAACGAAGAATGGATCATCCTGAATATTCTGAAAAATTTGAAGAGGAAGCCAAAAATAATCTTATGTTCAGAACTTTATGCTGTATGTTAGATGGAGAGCTTAGTCAAATATCTGTAGAAAAATACTTATTAAATGTTTGTGAACACCCTGAATATCCAATACTTTTAGATTAAATGTACTGGCGGATAAGTTTCCGCCAGCATTTGTTACCAGGTCACAACCTCATCAACAATTTCCTGTTGTTCACTCGCAGTACGCCTTAAATAAATGCGTGTAGTTTCAATACTTTCATGCCCCATCAAATCGGCAAGCAAAGAAATATCATTGAACTTTTCCAGAAAGTTTTTTGCATAACGATGCCGGAACGAATGCGGATAAACCACTTTTGTACTTATACCATATTTGGCAGCATAAGTTTTAAGCTGAGTCGCAATACCACGAGTAGTAATTCTTTCTCCAAAACGATTAAGGAAAACATATCCAAAAGTTCTGTTAATTGATTTTAGCCAAGCTTGAGCTTCTTCCCTCAAAAGCTTTGGTATATAAAGACGGCGAAGCTTTCCACCTTTGGAATACAAATCAAACCAGCCAATGTTTACATGCTCAACTTTAATTTGAGTAAGTTCGCTGACACGAGCTCCTGTAGCCCCAAGAAACCAAACTACAAAATACCATTCAATATTTCCATCGGCTTTAAGCTGTGCCTTAAAATACTGGTAGTCTGCATTGCTGATTACATTTTCCAGAAAGTTCTTCTGCTGAACTTTTACCTGTTTAAGTTGCATTTTTTCTTTGCCGGTAAAAACAAGATACTTGTTAATTGCTTGAATTCTCAGATTCACAGTCTTAGGTTTAAAGTATTCCAGGAGCCAGCCTTTATAGGCAAGAAGATTTTCTTTTGAAAAATCTTCATAGTTTTCTGTGTAATACTTAATAGTCCACAGGTAAGAAGTGACAGTATTATCCGAAAGATTTTGTTTTCGTAAATACTGCTCAAATGGTGTTTGTTGATCAAATTGCTTTTTCATAAAAGCCTCCAATAAGTTTTTTTTACGCAAAAATGCGCCTTATTGGAAAATTTACCTTCTTAATGCCGACCTTATGAGAAGTTGGAAGATGCTCATGTACCTTATTCTTTGCCAAAAGGTTGGATATGGTGCAAATTACATGATATAGCTGATTTATATAATGGAGACAGAGGAGAAAACTATCCAAGTAAAAAGGATTATGTTGAAACAGGAATACCTTTCATAAATGCAGGTTGCTTAGACAATGGTTTTATAGATTATTCTGTTGCAAATTATATAACTGAACAAAAGTTTAATTCTTTGAGAGCTGGGAAAATTAAAAAAGATGATATTCTTTATTGCCTCAGAGGATCTCTTGGAAAAACAGGAATTGTAAGAAATGAAAACAAAGGTGCAATTTCTTCATCATTATGTATTTTCAGATTAACAACAGCTATTATTCCAGAATATTTCTTAAGTGTATTAAATTCGTCAATTATAAAAAAACAGCAAAATCTAGTGGACAATGGAACTGCACAGCCAAATCTATCTGCAAAAGATGTATCTAATTATCTCATTCCAGTACCATCTTTGAATGAGCAAAAAAGAATTACAGCAAAAATAAATGTTTTATATGATTTATTAGATGAGATTGTTTTGAATCTGGTCTAACAAGCTGTACATTTGATTAATCTTTTCTACAATTCTTTTCTGCTCTTCAATTGGAGGAAGAGGAAAAGCGACTTGTTTAACAGTATCTGATTTAAGATTCTTTACTGTTGAACCTGCTGCAACCATAGAGAACTTGTCATAAATATATTTTGAAGATAATGCGAAATAAAGATAATCCTGTAATAAGCATTTTTTGATATTAGCAAAAACAAGCCAACCGTCATGAATACATCCGTCTATTTTCAAAATATATGGACGACCAAAACTCATTGAATTTGTAAGAAGAAAATCTCCAGCGTGTACAAAACGCGAATGTTTAATTCCCTCTCGTTTAATTTTCTCTCTTGCAGAGGTAATGTATTTACTTTCTTCTGAGGTATCGCCAATCTTTATCCAGTTAATACCATTTTCATCACTTGTAATAAAATCTTGAATAGGTCTAGGTGAACCACCTCTTGCAATATCAGCAAGATTATCAAGTTTTACCCAGCACCAAGAATCCGGTATCTCAAAAGGCACATCTTCCAACTTCTCATAAGGTCGGTTATCACTTGTCGCGATACGCTTAAGGAGTTCTTCTGCTGGTTCATCGTTTGGATCTTGAGGTACGAGTCTACCGTGGATTGCAAGGTCTAGGATTTTGGATTTTGCCTTATATACTGC